>JBEHXD010000791.1:0-2503 GCA_048498875.1 Verrucomicrobiota bacterium | reverse complement strand
CGGGTATCGGGGTGATGAAGAGCACGACGGAGGGCTCGTGCACGCGGAGCCGGTGCCACGCCCCGGTGGGGACCACCTTCAACCTCATCCTTCCGTCATGTCCACGCCCACCACGCCAAAAGACCGTCTGCGCCTCGCCATCCAGAAAAGCGGCCGCCTTTCCACCGACTCGCTCGACCTGCTCAAAAACTGCGGGATCAAAGTCAAAGCGCCCAAGGAGAAGCTGCTGCTGCATTCGGAAAACTTCCCCATCGATATCCTGTTCGTGCGCGACGACGACATTCCCCGCCTCGTCATGGACGGCGTGTGCGACCTCGGCATCGTCGGCACGAACGTCCTTGAAGAAACGGCGCTGGAGCGTCGCAACAACGGCGCGCTCAGCGGTTATGTCATGGAACGTCCGCTCGATTTCGGCGGCTGCCGGCTCGCCCTCGCGATTCCTGAGGAACGCCCGTTCAACGGTCTGCGCGACCTCGAAGGCCTCCGCATCGCCACGTCCTATCCGCAGCTCACCGGCCGCTACCTCGCTGAGCAGAAGATCAAAGCGGAAGTCGTCACCTTGAGCGGCTCCGTGGAAATCGCGCCGCGTCTCGGCCTGGCCGATGCCATCTGCGATCTCGTTTCCAGCGGCTCGACCCTCGAGGCGAATAAACTTCGCGCGATCGAAACCATTTTCAAGAGCACCGCCGTGCTGATCCGCAACACGCGCGAGTTCTCCGTCGAAAAAAGTCACGCGCTGGAGATCATGCTGCGCCGCATCGATGGCGTGCAACGCGCCGCCGAGGCGAAATACATCATGCTGCATGCTCCGAAGGCGAATCTGGATGTCATCAAGAAGCTGCTCCCCGGTTCGGAAAATCCCACGATTCTCCCGCTCGCCGGTGATGACACCAAGGTTGCGCTCCACGCCGTCTGTCAGGAAGCCGTCTTCTGGGAAACCATGGAGTCGCTCAAGCAAGCCGGCGCCAGCAGCATCCTCGTGCTGCCAATCGAAAAAATGATGCTCTAAGGTAGAACGCGTTGACCCCAACGCGCTTTCCCCGCCACGCGAATGAAACCTCTCGTCTGGAAAAATCTTTCCGCTTCCGCCCGCACCGCCGCGTTGCAACGCCCAGCGCAATCGGCACAGCCGAAAACTGCCGCGGCCGTCGCCGGGATTATTGCCGCGGTGCGCCGCGACGGCGAGAAAGCGCTGCGGGCATTCGGAAAGAAATTCGAGGGCGTTGATTTAAAATCGCGACGCGTCACCGAAGCCGAATTCGTCACCGCGGAAAAAGCGTTGAGCTCCGCGGAAAAAACCGCGCTTCGCACCGCCTACCGGAATCTGCAGCGTTTCCACGCCGCGCAGCGCTCCACGCCGGTGCGGGTGGAAACAATGCCGGGCATCGTCTGCGAAAAGGTCTCGCGGCCCATCGAGCGTGTCGGCCTCTACGTTCCCGGCGGCAGTGCGCCCCTGTTTTCAACCGCGCTCATGCTCGGCGTGCCTTCGCAAATCGCCGGCAATCCCGTGCGCGTACTCTGCACTCCGCCCGGACGCAATAAAACCGGCGCGCTCAGCCCATGGATGCTCTACGCCGCGAAACTCTGCGGCATCACCGACGTGTTCAAGGTCGGCGGCGCCCAGGCCATCGCTGCGATGGCTTACGGCACCGGCACCATTCCGAAATGCGACAAGCTCTTCGGTCCGGGCAACTCCTTCGTCACCGAGGCCAAACTCCAGGTCTCACGCGATGCCGCCGGCGCCGCGATCGATCTCCCGGCCGGTCCGTCCGAAGTGCTCGTGATCGCCGACAATCGCGCCACACCGGCATTCGTCGCCGCGGACTTGCTCTCGCAAGCCGAACATGGCCCGGACTCGCAAGTCGTGCTGGTGACGTTCTCCGAAAAATTCGCCACGCGTCTGCTGGTCGAGCTCGAGAATCAGGTTTCCGTGCTTCCGCGAGGCGATACCGCGCGAAAAGCCCTCGCCCGCAGCCGCATTTTCATCGCCGTGAATCGCAGCGAAGCCATCGAAATCGCCAACCGCTACGCGCCCGAACACTTGATTCTGCAAGTCGCCAATCCGCGCGAACTCCTCGCGAGCGTCACGACTACCGGCTCGGTTTTCCTTGGCGACTGGACGCCCGAATCGCTTGGCGACTACGCGAGCGGCACAAATCACGTCTTGCCGACCTACGGCTGGGCCCGTGCCTGCTCGGGACTGGGTCTCGCCGATTTCTCGCGCACCATGACGGTGCAAACCGCCAGCAAGGACGGCTTGCAAAAACTCGGCCCGGTGGTCGAACGCCTCGCGCTGGCCGAGGGACTGGCCGCCCACCAGCGGGCGGTCAGCGTGCGGCTAAACTCACTGCTCCGATGACCACCAGTATTAACGCGAACGAAGAAGGTAGGGCGCGACCGCTGGGCGCGCCGGAACGCACGCGTAGGTTATCATCCACGAACGGCGGGCCCAGCGGTCCCGCCCTACCATTATGAGTGCAACAAATTCCGTCCTTTCCCTCGT
>JBEHXD010000790.1:0-2503 GCA_048498875.1 Verrucomicrobiota bacterium | reverse complement strand
GACGGGCGGCCGCCCGCCCCTGCCTTCCACTGGCCAAGATCACTTCACTAGCACGTTCCGCGATCTTGGCCAGTGGTCCTACAAGGTCGCGTTCCACCTGGTTTCCGACGGATTCAACCCGGCCGCTTGATCGCGAAAAGCTCCGTGGTGCGCGTATACCAGTCGCTGCCCATGCGACCAATCGTATCCAGTTTGGCCGGATCGACCACGCCCTTGGCATCCAACACCGCATCGTTCACGTGCATGCAGACAATGGTGCCAAACACGACGCTCGAGCCGAGCGGGCCGTTGCCGAGCTCAACGATGCGGTCGAGCTTGCATTCCATGGCCACGGGCGCGGCCGCGACCCTGGGCGGCCGCACCGTTTCCGAGGGCACAGTCGCAATCCCGAACTTTTCGAATTCGCTCTCGCCGTGCGGCAGCGGCGCCGCCGTGAGATTCATCGTCTCGCGCAAATCATAGGGGACCACATTCACCACGAATTCGGGCACCACCTCGACATTCAGGACTGAGTCTTTCTTTTTTCCGGTGCGATCGTGGGCTCCGCAAAAAATCACCGTGGGCGGACTCGCGCAGACACCCTGAAAAAAAGAAAACGGAGCGAGGTTGGTTTTGCCGCCCGCAGACAGCGTGGAGACCCACGCAATGGGTCGCGGCGTGATCACATTGACCATCCAGTTGTAAGCATCGCGGGCCGGGAGCTGAGTAAAGTCGAGAACCATGAAAACCAAAATCCTATTAACCGAAAGCCGCGACGCAATCCCGCGCCAACCCCGGAAACCAGAACATTAAACCACTAATTTCCACTAATATCTCACTGATGAAATCTCTGCCATTAGTGAGTCCTTAGTGTAAATTAGTGGTGCCTCCCTCCGGACTCGGCAAAGCCAGGTTCTTCAGGAAATTCACCGTAAACAACCCCGTCGCCCGAGCGGCTTGCGGGTAGAAAGGAATCCCTTCGTACGGCGCGTCGCTCACGACCCGGAATGCGATGTACCGAATACCATAAGCATGGGCGATCGCGGCCACGTGTGCCGATTCCATTTCCTCCACATCCATCCCGAAGGTTCGGTGAGTCCAGCGCACCCGGTCCATCTCCAGATTCACTTCATGCGCGGAGCCAATCACGCCCGGGAAAATTCGTCCCATCGGACTGCGGGTCCGCATTGCCACCGCCATGGCGGCAGCGTCGCCTCGGAAGCCCTCGGGAAATTCGACTAATTTCCCCGTGCCCAAATCACGCAGCCGTTGCGGACGTGGCGTCCAATCAAGTGCGGCACTACCCTGGCCCGCAGGTCGCAGCGGCGTGACGAACGCACTGTAATCGATCGCGCGCTCCCCGATGATGATGTCGTGCAGTGTCAAAAATGGTGCCTGTGCGCCACTGGTGCCCTGGTTCACGATCAGTTTCGGGGAAAATTCTTCGATCGCCAGGATCGTGGACGTGGTGCAGTTGATCAGCGCCTGTCCGGTCAGCTGCACTGCCACCCGATGCCCGCCGATTTGTCCGGTCCAGAAACTGAACGGCCCAATGTTGCTCTTCACCGGTTTCTCGAGGGCTGCGACGATCTCCTCGACTTCCAGTCTCTCCGCGCCCTGCACCAGCACCTCGACCGGCTCGGCCGCCCGGGCAACCACGACGATGAGAAACCAAAGAATCAGCGTTTTCATTTCCACGCCTCCATAAATTCCAGCACACGGCCCGCCGCTTCGCCCTCCCCACCCTCGATCACCCGTAATCCCACCACCGGTACGCCCAGTAACTGGGCGCATCCGGCCACATGCGCCGACTCACCGTCCTCGCTGCTGGTATTCCAATGCTCCCGAATCCACGCCACGCGATCCGCCTCACGATTGACTTGTGCGGACGAGCCCAAAACGCCGATCACTGTTTTTCCCGGTGATGCCGTGAGCGTTTTTGCCAACTCAACCGCTCGCGCGTCCGCCGGAAAAAAATACTCCGGAGTTTCTTTTTCCCCCGCCGTGGCCAGCAGGTGCGGCAAACGCTGCCACGAGCGTGAATCGCTGCCTTCGTCCAAGGGAACCACGTTCGAAACGATGCCGTCGAACGCCGCAAACTTTCCGCTGATCACGAGGTCGCCTGCGTGCAATGTCAGGTCGTGCGCGCGGGCGGAACCAAAGGTGATGATCAATTTCGGTGAGTAGCGGCGCGCGGCCAGGGTCGTGGCCGCCACGGCATTTAACGGATCGCCCTCCGTGCGAGTGAGCGCCACCCGTTTCCCGGCGAGGGTGCCGGTCCAAAATTCCCACGCCGCCCGCGACTCCTTTTTTGAATCCTGCAGCTTCGCGAGCACGGGCCGGAGTTCCGCGTCACTCGCCGCCGCGAGCAAAACGTCCACTCCCTGCGCCGTCACCCGCGCAAAAGGCAGAAAAAGCAGCACCCAGAATAGCGGGCGCAGGATCAGATGAAGCAAACCGGTTGATCGCATGGTCGCACCTCCAGCAGGCGCCGTACCGTCGCCAAGACAAACTCAATCCATTT
>JBEHXD010000789.1:0-2512 GCA_048498875.1 Verrucomicrobiota bacterium | reverse complement strand
CGGACCACGTCGGAGATTTGCTGCTCGAGCTCGACACCGCCTCAAGCTTCCCCCCGTGCCGGGTCATGTTCGCATTGTAGAAATGGGCGGCGATATCGAGCCCGGCCTCGCCCAGCGGCAGTTCCGTGTTGTCGAGGTAGAGAAAATCCGGCTGATACTTGTCCACGAGATCCTGCAGACGGAAAAACCAGCGGTTGGCGAACGTGCCATCGCCCGGCGGCGGTGCCTCCGTCCACGGCAGGTTGTGGGCATCCTGCCATTCGCGCGCAGCCGACATCGTTGTGACGCCGTCGGGCAGTACCATGTTGGGTTGCGGTCCGCCATAGAGATCCTGCGGATCGAGTCCCTCCCACCACTTGCCCTTGCCGTCCGCCTTGGTCAGGCGCGCCGCGTCGTAGCGCACCCCTGATTTTGCTCCCTCCGGATCGTAAGCATACGCCGTTTGAAACCAGTGCCACGCATGGGAGGAATGGTTGGAAACCCCAAAACGCAATCCGTGCGCCCGCGCCACTTTTGCCCAAGTACCAACGATGTCGCGATGCGGTCCGACGCGGAGCGAATTCCAGTCGTGATAGCGCGAATCGTAGGCATCGAAATTGTCCTCATGGTTGGCCATCGCGACGAAGTACCGGGCGCCTGCCGCGACATAAAGCTGCATCAGTTTTTCCGGATCCCAGCGTTCCGCCTTCCAGAGATTGTCGATCTCCATGAATCCGAATTCGGAGGGGTGTCCATATTTCGCCACGTGCGCATCGTATTGCCGGTTGCCCTGCACATACATGTTCCGCGCATACCAGTCGCCTTCCTCAGGCACGCACTGGGCCGACCAGTGTGCCCAGATGCCGAGCTTGGCGTCGCGAAACCACTCGGGGCACCGGTAATTGGCCGTCAGCGAATCCCAGGATGGTTTAAACGGACCATCGGCAAGCTTGCGTTCGGCAGGCAGCGGTTCCGCGGCAACGAGGCGCAGGACGATTCCCGCGCAAATGCCGGCCACGGCGAAGCGACCGTGGGCACGACCAAATCTGCCGGGAAAGATCATGGATGGGATGCGGGAGTAAAGCCGGTCAGGCAGTCGAACGGTGACCGGAAAAGCGGAAACACTTTACCGCAATTATTCGCCGAATACTCCCTGCATTTCGATAAAAACCACCGGCATCCTAGGCCGCACTTTTCCCGAGGTAGGGCGCTTTATCCCTAAAGCGCCGTTCAGGACTCACGAACCCTACTTTCCGCAGGCGATCTTCCTGAAACGGCGGATTAGGGATAATCCGCCCTACCTCCTGACAAATCCTGGAACGCCGGCTCGAGTCCGGCGGCCGCTTTGATTTTCGGATCAACCTGCGGACCGTTATTGATCCAGGTGTTTCCCGGGCCGTTGGCATTTTGAAGAAAACGTTCCGCGGGACACCAGTTGTCGCGCACGGTCAACGATGACGAACCTTCATCCGTGTAGAGATAAAACCAATGGTCCGGATCGTGGACGTACGGACTCATCGTGATATCGTCCACGACGTTTTCGCTGACGATGGTTCCGGGTTGGGCCGACAAAGTGTAGACGCCTGCGGTGTCCGACATTCGCGTGGCGGGGTGATGAATCCGATTCGCCCGGATCAAATTGTTGCGCATGGCGTTGGCGGTGCGCGTCCAGCCCCAGCCCACGCTGATTCCGGTATAGGAGGTGTCGTTGACCTCATTGTGCTCGATGACCGTTTCGCGCACAAACCCGGCGAGGATCGCCACCCCACCCCAGTCTTCATTCGCGCAATCGGTGATCAAATTATTGGCGATCCTCACGCCCGCGCAAATCTCGCGCTCGTCCGCCGGCGCATAAGGCAAATGCGATTCAAACCCGCCTTCGGCAAAGGCGCCCGTCATGATGCCATTGATGCCAATATCGAAAAAACGACAGCCTTCAACCGCGCTGGCCGAAGTGCCCGGCTTCAAATCAATCGCTGTCGCCGCGATGTGTTCGAACCCACAACGCGTAAACCCGATGTGTTGCGCCCCCCGGACCTCCACCGCCGCCGGCGGCCGGCCGAGCCACGCCTGATTGTCCAGGCTGCGCCAGTCGGGCGTTCCCTTGGGTTTCAAGCCATAGCCCTCGAGCAAATAAAATCCCGCCTGCAACGGAACATGCCCGTTCAGAGAGGGCCGCAACCACGTCGTACAGGCAAAGTTTATTCCGGAGAAATCCACGTGCGTCACCGGCCGGTCAAGCGTACCGGCCATCTCCACCAGCGTTTCCAGCGCCGGCGCCAGGACACGGGCTTTGGCCGGATTTTCCGAATCACGGGGCCAGTAATAGATGTATCCGCCGGACTGATCCGCAAACCACTCGCCAGGCTCGTCCAGGAACTCGATCGCATTTGTGAGGAAAAATGGCGCATTGCCGTACTTGGGTCCCATCGTCGGTTGTGGCCACGGATGCTCGAATTCCACCCTGCTTTCGGGTTCGTGAAAGGTGATGCGGGCCTGGTCTCCAACGACCTGATGGGTTTTCAGCCGCAAC
>JBEHXD010000788.1:0-2512 GCA_048498875.1 Verrucomicrobiota bacterium | reverse complement strand
GGTGTAGGCAGCGGAGCGAGGGGTGCGATCGGCGAGGGATTCGCGGGCAGCGCGGTACCTTGGGCGGCTTTGATCTCCCGATCCAGCCATGCCATTTGCTCCTGCAAAAGTTCCCGCTGACGGAGAAGTTCTTTCAATCGATCGGACACCACCCAAGCGAAAAGAAATTTCCGCGGGGGCGCAACCACGCTGCGCGAACATTGCTTCCCCTGGTAGGAGCCGCTTTACGCCGCGATTGCAGGGATGAGATTATCGAATCGTGGCGTAAAGCGTTCCACCTGTCGAACCCGTAGGTTGCACGCTTGCGTGCAACGTGGCGTGCAAGCACGCCACCTACATTTCGCAACGGTGGAGCGTGGCCTCCGGACGCGCTTGGTTTGACGGTAGGGCGCATTATCCTTAATGCGCCGTTCACACTCGATAACGCACCTCATTCCAAATCGCATAACGGCGGAATAAGGATATTCAGCCCTACCGGCAAAATCGGGACGCAAAAAAGGCGCATCCGGAGGGATGCGCCTTAAATTGATGAAAGCCTGTCGGGTCGGTTAGACCACGTTCACCGTGCGGTGAGCCTTGTCGAACTCGACGGTGCCGTCGCGGAGCGCGAAGAGCGTCCAGTCACGGCCGGTGCCCACGCCTTTGCCGGCATGGTGTTTCGAACCGCGCTGACGGATGATGATGCCGCCCGCGAGAACTTTCTGACCGCCAAACAATTTAACGCCGAGGCGCTTTGAAGCGCTGTCGCGACCGTTGGCGGAGGATTTTTGACCTGTTTTATGTGCCATGGGAGTGGGTCCTTAGACGGTGATGGATTCGATTTTGATGACGGACAATTCCTGGCGATGGCCGCGTTTGCGCTCCATGCCCTTGCGCTTCTTCTTTTTGAAGACGATCACCTTCTTGCCACGCTTGTTTTCGAGGACTTTGGCAGTGACGGAAGCGCCGTTGAGAAAGGGAGTGCCAACCTTGAAGCTGTCGCCCTCACCAGCGGCGAGGACTTCGTTAATTTCGATGGTGGAGCCGGTTTCGGTCTTGGGATAGCGATTTACAATGAGAATGTCGCCCTCGCTGACCGAGAACTGTTTCCCCTGTGTTTTGATAGTGGCTTTCATAGGTTCAAAGGGTCGAAATAAGGGGAGTCTGGCGGGGGTAATCAAGGATTTATTTACCGTTTCCTGCAATTCCTAGGATAAACCGGAAATTATTCGCCGACACCCTACTTGCGAGCCCGGAAAATCGCTTCAAAGTGCCCGGTTATGCCCCGGATCATGAGTCCAATTGAGTTCCGCAGTGACGACACCCTGGCGGTCGCGAGGTCGCTGTTGGGTAAGGCGTTGGTACGAACGACCAAGCGGGGCCGCGAGGCGTTTCTGATCAACGAGGTGGAAGCCTACGACGGCGAACTCGACCTGGCCTGCCATGCGAGCAAAGGGCGCACGAAAAGAACCGAAGTGCTCTATCAGCACGGCGGCATCTGGTACGTCTACCTGTGCTACGGCATCCACGAAATGTTGAACCTGGTGGTGGGACCGGAAAATCATCCGGCGGCTGTTTTGATTCGGGGAGCCGGGGAAATCGTCGGCCCGGGGCGCCTGACCAAACGCCTGCAAATCGATCGCCAGCTCAACGGTCTCTCGGCGCAGCCCGAAAGCGGCCTGCACATCGAGGATGTCGGAATAAAAATCCCGCGCCGGGAAATAAGAATCAGTCACCGCATCGGCGTCGATTATGCCGGCCCGATCTGGTCGAAAAAACCGTGGCGGTTTCAGTTCGAAACCGGTGGCTTGTCGCCTGAGTCCTGAGTTTTCGGTCCCTTGTAGTCGCTGAGAAGCAGGGTGGCGGAACCGAAATTCAATTTCAGCTGCATCTTCACCGGCAGGTTGCTGAGGTCCTGGGAAATCCACACCTTGATTTCACCGCCTTTCTTGAAAAGGCCCTTCGGATCTTTTTCCATGCGGGGCACGAGCACGAGCGTCTGGTAGATGCCCAGCGGCGTGCGCACTTCCTCGTATTCCTCCGCGGTGATGGTGAGCGGATAAAAATCGCGGCCGAATTGCACGAGGATATCGCGCTTTTCGCCGGGTTTCAGGTTCCAGTCGCGCGTTTGCACCAGCGCGCTGATCAGGTCCATCGGGTCACCCTCGGGAATCGGAATATCGGACGTGCGTTCGGTGCGCACGCGATCGACGTAGTGGGCCACGCGAGTCTTGTAATCCAGGGTGATCTCGGAATCGGTGGCGCGTTTCGGGTCGGCGCCGCTTTCCTTGACGTGGAGCATGCGCCCGGTGGCTTTCTCGATTACGACCTCCACCTTGTTGTCGAAGGCATACAGGCCGCGCACGATGCCGCGCGAACGGGTGTCCGTGGTGACGCGCATGACATCGATGCCATCCTTGGTTTCCTCATGCGCCGCGATTGCGATTTCCCCGGCGCGGCCAAAAATGGCAAAGCCCACCCGATACGTGAAAGTCTCCCCGTCGCGAAACGCCGTGAACTGCGCCGCGCCAAG
>JBEHXD010000787.1:0-2530 GCA_048498875.1 Verrucomicrobiota bacterium | reverse complement strand
GTGGTGCGGACCATGTGTGCAGGAGTTGCCCAATGTCCTCGCCGCGTACAAAAAATTCCACGACAAGGGCTTTGAAATCGTCGGCATCAGCCTCGACCAAAGCAAGGAGGCGCTCACGGGATTTATCCAGGAACGCGGCGTGACATGGGCGCAATATTTCGACGGCCTCGGTTGGAAAAACAAGCTGGGGCAACAATACGGAATCCAGTCCATTCCCGCCACCTTTCTGCTCGACGGAGAGGGAAAGATTATCGCCAAAAATCTGCGTGGTCCCGCGTTGGAAAATAAACTGGCGACCTTGCTGAAATAGCCTGCCGCGGTCCTCGCGGTTTTCTTTCAGGACTGTTACGTATGCAGGATTGCCCAGATGCGCGCTGGGGTTCTTTTGGCATTGGCCGGCACCGGCAATGACGTCACGCTGCGGCTCGAAATCATATGAGTTCGCCCACGGGCCTCGAATTTGATTATGCGGCCGGCCGCCTCGTCGTTCGCGCGACCCATGACGCGCAGTTTGGCCAGCGCCTGGCGTTTGCCCAACTCATCAACGCCGCCGTGCAGAAAAATCCCGTGACTTCGCTCCTGATCGACCTGCGTAACACCAAAGGTCCGTCCACTTTCATGGATCGTTATCAACTCGGTGAGCTCGCCGCCCAGTACCTGCCAAAGGTTCCGATCGCGGTTCTGATGCGCGAAGCTCAAACCGACAAACAGTTGATCGGAAAGTTAGTGGCGCGTAATCGGGGACTGGAACTGGAGGTTTTTTTCGAAGCCGGGGCGGCAGACGCCTGGTTGGAAAAACGCGCGCCGCGCAAATGATTGCCCTGTAACCTTGAGGGGGATACCCCACCGGAATAAGGCCGAATTAGAGCGGTTTTCCGTGGTTTGCCGTTGGAAATCGGAGACAACTCCGCTTTTCTCGCCCCGGACATGAATTCGCCGACCGATCTCGTTTTCGAGGACTTCTCCGGATGCCTGATCGTTCGGATCAACGGTCGCTCGGTCATCGAGGACAAGGAGCCCGTTTTTCGCCGGATCGCTGAAACCGTTCAAGCCCGGTCGCCCAAAGCCGTGTTGGTGGACATGCGAGGAATCACCGGGCCAATCACCTTCATGGATCGTTTTAAACTGGGAGAGTATGCCGGCAAGTATCTGGCGGGTTTTCACCTGGCGGCCCTGGTCCGCCCGGATCAAGCCGACGAGAAACGCATCGGCGTGCTGGTCGCCCGCAATCGGGGCGCGCGAGTTGACGCTCTTTACACCGAGGAAGTTGACGCCCTTGCGTGGCTGAGGAAATGCGCCGGAGTCTAGAGCGTTTTCATGAACCTTTAGCCGTACACTGGACGGTTTGAACTAATCGAGGGAGGCGTCACCCACCTGACCGACATGACGACGGTAGGGCGGATTATCCCTAATCCGCCGGGGAGTGTACGAAAACCGGTCTAGATAAGCGATGATCCTGAACGGCGGATTAAGGATAATCCGCCCTACCATTTCCAATCTATTTCCGGCCACAGTTTTATTGGAACTCAGGACGGCAATGCGCCGTGAGCGCACGCGGGACAGGAGCTCTATCGACCGAGCCGAGACCGCCGAACGCTCCCGCTTATCGCACCTGCAGCGTATCCGCTTCGTAAGCCAGTCCGAGCGAAGGAATCGTCACCGCCTTGCGTCCGCCTTCTTTTTTGACCCGTCCCGCCACCCACGCCTCATGTCCGGCCGCCCGCGCCGCCGCGAGCGTGGCATCCACGGCATCGGGCGACACAAATGCGGCAAAGCCCACGCCCATGTTGTAAGTCGCATAGGCCTCGCGCAGGGTGATCGGGCCGGCTTCCATCATGAACTTAAACAGCGCCGGAATCTCCCGCGGAGTGGTGATCTCGTAAACAAACGGCTCTTCCAGCCGCATCAATTTCCGCCAGCCATGTCCCGTGACATGCGCCACGTAGTTGAGCTTGATGCCCGCCATCTGGCACTGGACCACAAAATCGACGTAGATCGCCGACGCAGCGAGCAACGCCTGACCATAGGTGCGTGAATCGCCGTGCCCAATCGGGGTCTGGTAACCCTTGGGCAATTTGTCCGCGATCAAACGGCAAAGGCTGAGGCCGTTTGTCTGCACTCCCGTCGAGGCCAGGAAAATAATGGCGTCTCCATCGGCAACTTCCCCGGTAATGCGCTGCGACTTGGGTTCGATTTTCCCAACCGCCGAACCAGCCAGTACAATGGCCTCGGGATTGATGATGCCTTTCAACGTGGGGGTCTCGCCGCCGCCCCATACGGCGCCCGCGCGCCGGCATCCTTCCGCCCAGCCGTCGACGAGCAGGCCCATGCGTTTCGCATCTGAAAACCAGCCTGAATCACCGACCGCCGCATGCATCGCGACCGAAATCGGACGCGCCCCGCAGGTCACGAGATCATTTACGATGGTCGCCACCGTATCGATCGCGATGGCATCGTAAAAACATTCTCCCGTCTGCGTATAGACCGCATCGGCCACGAGATTCTTGGTGCCCAGCCCTTCCTCAACGTG
>JBEHXD010000786.1:0-2545 GCA_048498875.1 Verrucomicrobiota bacterium | reverse complement strand
ACAACACGGAACTGCCGCTGGGCGAGGCCGGGCTCGATATCGCCGCCCATTTCTACAATGCGAACATGACCCGGCACGGGGGGAAGCTTGAGGCGGTGCTGACGGCCAAGGGACTCCGCGAAGAACACCGCGGCGCGGTCGTGCAGGATTACGAGCGCAGCGTGGGCAATGGCGGCATCCAGGCGCTGCCCTTTGAAACCGGCACCTGCATCGGACAATGGCACTACAAGAAGGACATTACCTACAAGAGCGTGGGGCAGGTGGTGCGCATGCTCGTGGATGTGGTCAGCAAAAATGGCACGTTGCTCCTCAATATTCCGCAGCGCGGCGACGGGACCATCGATGACCGCGAAGCTGCCTTTCTCGAAGGGCTGGCGCGTTGGACCAAGGTCAATGGGGAAGGCATCTACGGAAGCCGGCCATGGCGGATGTTTGGCGAAGGTCCGACTCAGGTTCCGCGCGGGCGGGCGGGGGACGCGGTGATTCCCTACACGCCGGAGGACATTCGTTTCACCACCAAGGACGGAAAAGTTTATCTGTTTCCCCTGGTCGAACCCGTCGGCCCGTTGATCGTAAAATCCCTGGGACTGGCCGCTGCTCCCGCGTCCCGGGTGAAATCGGTCGCGCTGGTCGGATCGGACGAACCCGTCAAATGGGAGCAACGGACGACTGATCTTCGCATCGAGCCGCCCGCGCGGCTGCCAAGCGCGGACGTGATCTCCTATCGTCTCATTCTTGAATAAGACCTCTTTCCCCGTGACCCTCGTGAACTCATCCCTCTTGCGGTCGATTTTTCTCGGAGCGTGGTTCGGGCTGTGGGTTTTGGTGCAGGGCGCGCCGGAGGAAATTCCGCTGCAGCCCTTCAGTATCGATCATCTGGGGCGCGTTGATTCCGCCGCCGATGTCTCCTTCCTTCTCGGGTCCGAACCCGCAGGGCAGGCAGGATTCATTGCGGTCAAAGACGGACATTTGGTGAAACCCAATGGAGAGCGGTTTCGTATTTGGGGCGTCAATCTGACGGGCTGGACCCAAGGCTCGACCAATCTCCCGCCCAAGGAACAAGCCGCCGCGTGGGCCGCGGCGCTGGCCCGCTCGGGAATCAACTGCGTTCGGTTTCATTTTCTCGATCTGCCCACACGGAATCCCGCAAATGCCGTGGCGGAGGAAAAACAACGCAAGGAGGCCGAAGCCGCGGGCCGGCCCTTCAAGCTTCGGCCTGCCGGGCTGGTTGACTCCTCGCGCAACGACAATCTGGCCTTCGATGCAGCTGCGCTCGACCGGCTCGACTTTTTTATCGCGGCGCTGAAGCAGCGGGGAATTTATTCCAATCTCAATCTCAACGTCGGCATGCGCTACCTGCCGGGCGACGGCGTGCCCGATGCGGAGGTGATCAATCTCAGCAAGGGGTTCACCTATATCGGTGCGCGGATGATCGAACTGCAAAAACACTATGCCCGGCAACTGCTCACGCATTTCAATCCTTACACGAAAACGGAATATCGCCATGAACCGGCGATCGCCACGGTCGAAATCGTGAATGAAAATTCGCTCTACGAATTTTGGTTTCGCAACTGGCTGCGGGGCGAACTTGTGGCCGGCGGTCCGCGGGTGCAATTGGATTTCACCCCGTTTTACGCGAAACAACTCGACGCGATGTATCAGGATTGGCTGGCCGTGCACCGGACGCCGGCGCAGCTGGCCCAGCTGCGCCAACTCGCAGGAGTGAAACCCGGCGAACCGGTGCCGCGAATCCGTCGCGGTGATTTCAGCGTCACGCCGGCCGAACGGTTTTACGCCGAGGCGGAATTCATCGGCTCGGTCGAAGCGGGCTTCTTCACCGATATGCAGCACTTCCTGAAAAGCGAACTGGGAGTGAAATCGTTGGTGATCGGCAACGCCGACCATACCTACTGGATTCCCGGGCAGCCGATGCTGCGGGCCAACAGTCTGCTCGATTTCATCGATGCCCACGTTTACTGGCAGCACCCGGCGATCTGGGGAAAACGCAATTCCCCCATGGTTAACGAGCCCTTGCAATCGACCATCGTGAAGCTCAGTCGCGCGCCGATGCTCGGCCGCGCTTTCACGGTCAGCGAGGTGAATCATCCCAATCCCAACGAGTATGCCGCGGAGATGATTCCGATTCTGGCCGCTTACGCGGCGTTTCAGGACTGGGACGGAATTTACTTCTACACGTTCGAGCCCAAGGTGGGGTCCGATTTTCAGCCCTACGTGGCCGATGAATTCGACATCACCCTTGACCCGGTTAAAATGACCCAGATGGCCGCGGGCGCGCTGCTGTTCAGCCGGGCTGACGTCCGTCCGGCACGTTCAACCGTCACCCGCAGCTACACGGCACAGCAAGTCGACGAAGCCATGCGTCTGCCCGAATCCGAGCGGCCTTATTTCACGCCGGGATATCCGCTCTCCACTTCGCTGGTGCACGGATCGCGGATACGTTCGCTCGATGGCGAGCCGACGGGGAAGTTTGAGGCGGACACGACACGGTCGCAAACCTTTGCAGTAATCATTCCATGTGTAATAA
>JBEHXD010000785.1:0-2547 GCA_048498875.1 Verrucomicrobiota bacterium | reverse complement strand
GCGGCGCCGCTGGGTTCGATACGAGGCGCGCTGGCTCGCGCTTACCTCGGCGGGATCCGCCCCCGCTTGAATGGCATCACCTTCTCCTTTCGCACCGCAAGTGCACGTGTTGGGCTTTCCTATTCCGTCGCAGGGGCGATCGGAAATCGCATACTTCCCTTGGAAGGTTTTCCGGGCCGGAAGACCGGCAGAATCACCGCCGGGAGCCCGAATCTCACGATGGTGGATTGGAAATCCGCTCTCACATACGGCCAAGCATTAATCACACCATTAACCTGCGAGAATGCTCCAATCCGAGGCTCCCACTCCTGCGAAAGAACGTTCTTGAGTCGGTACTCAAGGACATAGGTTGCTTGGAATTCGAAGATCTTGTTCGGTTCGGTGAGTTCGCCACCGGTCTCGACCGCCGTCGACTCAAACGAGAACCGAACCCAAAAACCAGGCAGCGAATCCACTCGCGCCCACGCGGTCTGAAACGAAAAGTCGAGTCCCAGTTCCGTCGCTTTGGCGGAGCTGCCATTGGGCATCCGAGCAGAGAGTGCGTCGAGACGAACCTCGTCAAGCTCAACGGCGTTTGCAACCTCAGCGATAAGCCGAGGCTCGAGCTTGGCCGGCGCTTCAGGCTTTCCTGATGCGTCAACAACGGGTTCTTCTTTATTCGTCATGTGCTCGCCCAACTCTCATCCAAGGAAAACCCTTTCGCCCGCACTCGAGGCGCGCGGCCGCCTCGAGTGCGCGCAAAAGAGGCCGTCCCATGGACGGCGACTCCCAACGAAGGCTCATCGACAACGGTGAACGGAATCCGGCTCTGCACCTGAGGAGTGCGCCGAGTTTCGCTGCCTTTGTCGACGACCTCGATTCGAAGCTCGCTACCGAGCGCATCAGCGATCGCCGCAGCGGTAAAAATCGTGAGGTTCCGACCGGGCGAGAACCAACGAGTCACCGCAGGCGGTTGAACCTCCAATCGTCGCGCCAGGTCCGCACGCGAAATGCCGCGCGCCTCCATGACGCGAGCCAACTTCTCCATCACCCTGAAGACCGTCAAATATCCGGTCACGTTCTTTCGGTTCGTCATGTCTCTACTCCTCCCCCTCATCGAGTCTTACTTGCCTGTCATCTGCCTACGAATCAGATGAGCCCGCTTCAAGTCTTCTTTGTCAGTCTCATCCTTCTTTTTCGTGCACCCGTTAGTGATGACGAAATCATTTCCATCCCGAAAGAAGAAGAGACGTTTCTTTCTGATCTTGAATTCTCCTAGGTTCCCTTGCGCCTCGAGCGGATACTTGAATGACTGATCATTGGCGATTCGGCCATCATCAGATTCCTCCAAGAGACGAAAGAGCGCTTCGAATTGTTCCTGCTGATCTGCGTCGCATTCTTTCTGAAAGAAATCGCGGCCTTTGAAACGGCCACCATCACGCGCGCCCCACACGACGCGCCAAGGTGCGCCTTCATCGCGATCAGCCAGGGCCGGGACAACGGGCACCTCCGCATGTTTCCGTAAAAGTTAACCATGGTCAAACTCCGGTGCACGCAGATCCACCCGACGCATCAGAATGCCGCAGGTGGGCCCTCGGGCTGGGAACGTGACATGTAAGATCTTGGTCGAACCGACGCGTCCGGAGGAAGGATGCGGCCAGCCACATCAAGCCTCGCTCATTCGGGCATCGCCAAGCGGCGTCGGCGGTGGTGCGTCGTTAACTAGCGATTTTTGGCGTCCGATACCGTCGCGCCTCGGTTCTCAATTAGGGCGATCTTCGCCGGGCTCGGTTCACGAGCATGCGTACCATCGATAGCGTTATTTGATCTGCTCTACCGCTATCCAATCGCTGCATCCACTGTTAACCTTCGCCAAGCTCGTGCTTCCCTTTTGAATGATCGAAATCTCGGGATGATATGCATAGGAGTAGCAGTACGAATACGTGGCCTGTTGCCAGACCTGACCGTTATCAAGCTTAAGAAGCGTCTTCCCATCCCATCCGTTGAACTCGCCGGAAACGTGTGCCTCGATGAGTGCTGATGGCGTAGGAACGCGTGCAGCCGGAGTGGGAGCAGCTACGGCGGCCGCCGAACCTGAACACGTGCCGTAGGGAACCAACCCTGAACGACATGGCTCGGTGACGATGACGGGCACGACTTTCTCCGCATCGAACTCATTGCCAATCCGTTGTCCGTCGCGTGGCACGTACCTGCCGAACGCAGGTTCGACCAGCACCACCGCCTTCACGTCGTCCTTGCTCCAAATATTGCCGATTGAAGAGCCATCCACGGGCGCAAATCCGCCTATTCCGGGCTTCACCAAAACCACTGCAGTGACATCTGACTTCCCCCAAACAAAGCCAGCACCGCCTCCAGCCGCTGCGGTGCCCGCCAGTAAAAGTGTGCCAATGATGAGTCGAATCGGGCTAATTTGTCTCATGTGTTTCTCTTCATCCGTTCTGCTTCTGCCCAACGTAAGCACAACCGGCAGCCGCCCCCGAGGTTGCTGCGCTTCAAGCTTGCCATGCTGCCTCGCCTGGTCAGCAACCTCGGATCAGGGCGGCTGAC
>JBEHXD010000784.1:0-2554 GCA_048498875.1 Verrucomicrobiota bacterium | reverse complement strand
GCCCGCCGCTCGGCGTCGGGGTATTTTGCGTGGTTCGCGGCGGGCCCAGCGGTCCCGCCCTACCTGCAGGCGCGATTTTATCGCAGGAGTTTTTTGGGTTTGGTGGTCGCTTTGCTTTCCGGGCTTTTCGCTGCCGCTGCGGAAACAGATCCGCTAACGGAAGGCTTTGCGCACCCGCCCGAGGTGGCAAAGCCGCGAACGTTCTGGTTTTGGATGAACGGGAATGTCACGGCCGACGGCATCACGCGCGATTTGGAGGCGATGCATGCCATCGGCGTGGCGGGAGTGGTGATTTATGATGGAGGGACTTACCTCCCGGCGGGGCCGGCCGGTTATCTCGATCCCCATTGGCGCGATCTGATGGCCCACGCCATCAAGGAGGGGAATCGACTGGGCATCGATATTGGCATGCACAACGGACCGGGCTGGTCGAGCAGCGGCGGTCCGTGGATCACGCCGGAGCATTCCATGCAACAGCTCGTGTGGACTGAAACCACGGTGCGCGGCGGTGAGCACGTGGAGATCGAACTCGCGCAACCCCAAACCAACGCCGGCTTTTATCGGGACGCCATGGTGGTCGCATTTCCCGCGCTGCCGGCGGAGACGACTCGTTATGAGGAAGCCGTTGCGCGCATCAGCACCGGCACCGGGCGCGAGGTGCCCGTCGCCACTCTCAGCGATGGGCAACTGGCCTCGAAGGTGGCGGTGAGTCCGCAGGACTTTCTGCTGTTCGAATTCCGGGACGTTGTGGAAATAAGTGCGTTGACCGCGCAGCCCACACCCACGGGAAAATTTCCATCACTACGGGTCGAATCCTCCCTCGACGGAAAATCGTTCAGCGAGATTGTTTCGGTCGGCAGCCCCGGCCATCACGGCATCCTGGCGCCGGCGGTGCGCAATTTCGCTCCCGTCAAAACCCGCTTCGTGCGGGTGGTGCCCGCGTCGGCCGGAGAGATTGCTGAATTCGTGCTGCATCGTGCGCCGCGTCTGGCCGACTGGGTCGCAAAGGCGAATTTCGATTATCGGGTCATTGGCCAGATCGGTCTTCCCGCCGGAGTTCCGGCGTCCGGCACGATTGATCCGCGGGGCGTTCTCGATCTTTCCCCTTACCTGCACCAGGGACGCCTCACTTGGAACGCGCCGGCTGGAGCGTGGACGGTTTTGCGCATCGGACATACAACCACGGGAAAGGAAAATGTCGCGGCATCGGCCGCGGGTCGTGGTCTTGAATGCGACAAGTTCGATCCGGCGGCGGCGGAATTTCACTTCAATCACGTGGAACGGCAGATCATGGCGGACGCGAAGGCAGTGGGGGCAAAAGGCCCCGATACGCTGACGATCGACAGTTATGAAGCCGGAATGCAAAATTGGACGGCAAATTTCCGGGAGGAATTCCACCGGCGAACCGGTTACGATCTGCTCAATTATGCGCCGGCGTTGTTCGGGCGGGTGGTTGGCGACGCCGCACAGTCGGAGCGTTTTCTCTATGATTTCCGTCGCGTGCAGGCGGATCTCATGGCGGAAAATTATTACGGACGGTTGCAAACATTGGCACGCGAGCACGGCATGAAGTTTTACGTGGAAGGGTACGGTCCGGGTAATTTTGATGAATTGCGCGTGAGCGGTCTGCCCGACGTGCCAATGACCGAGTACTGGACGCGCACGCCCTGGACGCCGAATCGGTCGGTGAAGATGGTGACCTCCGCCGCGCATGTTTATGGCAGACCGGTGGTGGCCGCGGAATCGTTCACGGGAGAGGCGCAGACTTCCCGGTGGCTGGAGTATCCGTATTCCTTGAAGGTGCTGGGCGACGACATGTTTTCGTTGGGAATGAATCAGATGGTGTTTCATCGTTACGCGCACCAGCCGCATCCCGACGCCGCACCCGGGATGGCGATGGGCCCCTACGGATTTTTCTTTGAGCGCACCAACACATGGTTCAAGGAAGGCGGAGCGTGGATCGACTACCTGAGTCGTACCCAGTTTATGCTGCAACAGGGCGTTTATGCGGCCGATGTACTTTATTTCACCGGCGAGCGTGCGCCCGATCCTTCGCAGATGTCGCTGCCGCTGCTGCCGGTGGGCTATCATTATGATCTGGTCAATGCCGATGTGCTGTTGCACCGCGTAAGCGTGCAGGAAGGTTCATTCGTATTGCCGGAAGGCGGTCGTTACCGGTTGCTGGTGCTGCCACCTGATCTCAAGGCGATGAGCCCGGCCCTCGTTCACAAACTCAGCGAATTCGTGGCACAAGGCGCGACGATCATGGGACCCAAGCCGGTGTTTTCGCCCACGTTGGTGGGGTTCCCGGACAGCGAAACCGACATGCTCAAGGTTGCGGGACAGTTGTGGGATCCGGCGCGTGCGGGCCCGGGCCGCGTGCTTCCGGTGCAGGGCATCGGTCAGGCTCTGCAGTCAATTGGCGTGCAACCCGATTTCACCTTTAAAGGGACGCGAGCGGATGCGGCGTTGTCCTGGGAACACCGGGTTTTGCCGGATGGCGATTTGTTTTTTATTTCGAACCGGCAGCGACGCGTGGAAGAAATCACCGGGT
>JBEHXD010000783.1:0-2556 GCA_048498875.1 Verrucomicrobiota bacterium | reverse complement strand
CCGGTTTGGAATCCGGCACTTCACCGATGATCTTCAGTTCGTCCAGCCGGATGCGCTCCCGGAGTTTTCGCTCCCGCAACAGGCCGTGGCTGTCCTGGCCAAAAAAACGGGCCGCATAATTGGCCATGGCCGGAAGGCTTTTATCAAAATCATTTCCCTGCTGGCGGATGCTCAACCTGGTTTCCCAGAGCAGCACGTGCTGGCCGCTTTTCAACAGGCGCTGAAAGTCGTACGCCATCAGCACCACAAAGTATCGGTTCTCCTCAAGCTCATCCATCGCGTCCCGATGAATGTTCTGCAATGCCGTGAACTGCTGGTTGGCGAACGCCGCCGCCTCCTCCTCATAGCCCAGCATCGCGGCATTTTTCCGGTTTTGCTCGTCCCGCTGGCGATTGGTCAGAGCGTTGAGCGACAGGACGGCATTGAGCTGATTTTGAGCATCCTGCTGCACGAGGAAGGATTGCAAGGCATCGCCATTGACAACCCCGGACGGAGGAAAAGTATTCACCCAGGTGCCCCAGTCCTGACCGTGAAGTGCCGTGGCCGGTAGCAAACCATGTGAGATGGCGTCGGACCAACCCGCCGAATTTCGCTCCAGGGTTTTTTGCTCCAGATACCCGGTTGCGCCGCTGAAATTCTGGGATGCGATACTGCCGGCCGGCCCGTTGCCCGTACCCTCGGCGGTGCCCCAATACAGCATGATCAGCAACTTTGCCTTCTTCGAATCCGTCGCGGGAAGATAGTTTTGCGACCGCAACGAGGGCGCGATCGTGTGCGCCACGTCCACGAAGCTCAACCGGTCGATCGAAAGGTCCTTCATCGGGCCGTCCCATCGGCCGCCTTCTCCGAAGGCAAAGTACTCGGGCTTGTAGTTGCCGTCGTTGTCCCGCGAACGCACATAGGTTTTGTCCGCCCGGGCGGCAACCGCAGTCGCCAGATATTCCGTTGCACCGAAAGCCGGGGCAACCCCGGCGAAAACAATCAGCAGACCACGACACACGAAGCCCGCGCCACCAAACCGACCCCGCGGGTTGTTTTGAAATGATTGGGTTTTCATAGAATTTCCGGGTTGTACATGGGGCCTCTATTTTGCGTCCGGTTCCACACCGATGATCTTCAGCTCATCCAGCCGGATCCGCTCATTGAGCTTTCGCCCCCGGATGAGTCCCTTGGAATCCCTCCCATAAAATTGGGAGCCGTAACCCGCCATCGCCGGCAGGCTTTTATCGAAATCATTTCCGCGCTGGCGGATGCTGATTCTCGTTTCCCAGAGCAGCACATGTTCGTGCTTTTTCAACAACCGCTGGAAATCATAGGCCATCAGGACCACAAAATAACGATTGTCCTCGATTTCATCGACCGCATCGCGGTGTACGTTTCTCAGCGCGGTGAATTGTTGGTCGGAGAATGCCGACACCTCCGTCTCGTAGCCCAGCATGCCGGCATTTCTCCAGTTTTGCTGGTCCCGCATGCGGTTGGCCATCGCATTGGCCACCAAAGCCGCCTGGATTTCGCTGTCGGCCGCCTGCTTGTCCAGCGCTGCCCGCAGGGCCTCCCCGTCCTTGCCTACGCCGCCGGGAGGAAACGTGTTCACCCATTTACCCCACCCCTGGGATGCATTGCCCGCTCCCGTTACCTGACGCAGATGTTCGCTCGCCTTGCTCAGGTTCTGCGCCGCCATTCCGCCGGAATAATCCACCGCTCCGTCGGTGGCTCCCCAATAGACCATGATCAACAGTCTGGTCTTTTTCGGATCCACCGCCGGAGCGTAATTTTGCGACCGCAGGGAAGGTGCGATCAGATGAGCAACGTCCGTGAAACTTAACTTGTCGATCGATGTGTCCGTCATGGGGCCACCCCATCTGCCTCCTTCTCCGAAGGTGTAGTATTCCCGCGCGTAGTTGCCGTCATTGTCGCGCTCGCGCACGTAGGACTGATCCGCCCGGGCGGCAATGGCGGTCGCAAAATAGTCGTTTGCGCCAAATCCGGCGGTGGCGGACAGGAAACCAAGCAGCAGGCCGCAGAACCCCGTCGCCCGGCCCGGACCGAAACCAAATCTATTCCGATGAGCGGATATATTCATGGTATGGGGGGTGGAAATTTTTTCTGTTAAATCCTTCATTCGTTTCCGTCCGGTCAGAGCAACAGCCGGCCGAGTTTCAACTCCGCGACTCCCTCCACTGGTTTGCCTTTTTCCAATGCAGGATAAAATCTGACATTTTGAATCAAGGGGCTGAGGGTGGAATCAACCGGGCGCGACAGGGAAGTGTCCTGAAATGCCGCCAGCGGCACCCCATCCTTCGACACCTTCACATAGCAGGGCTGTTCGAGCTGCTCAGTGGTCAGTTGCGCCTTGGTTTCCGGCGAGAGTTTGCCCATGAACGCATTGGCCGGAACCGTCGCGCCCTTGTGGCTGCTCATATACTCCATCAGCGCGTAGGTGAACGCTTCCTCCCTCGTCAAAGGCACGCGCTTGGGGGCGACGTCCGTCGCGATTTCCCTGCCGTGTTCATAAAGGTGAACCTGCAGTTCCAGCATTTCAAAACCGCGGGGAAA
>JBEHXD010000782.1:0-2563 GCA_048498875.1 Verrucomicrobiota bacterium | reverse complement strand
CGTTCACCGCCCCGCAGTTTCGCGCCTGCGTCGCAGTCCCTTCTGTCGCGCACTCACCGACGATCCGCGAGCCCGCAGCCTTCCGGCTGCAGCTACATTTTCAGGCCTTCGCCAAAAGGAAAACGCGCGAGGCTTTTGACCTCGCGCGTTTTGGTTGGTTGGGCTGCTAGTTGGGCTGCAGATTTTTTCTTTCGCGGTGGCTTACTGGCTCACCGGGTTGCGCTGGATGCGCGGCGGGAAGCCGAGGCCACCCGGGGTGAAGCCGCCGGGGCCGGAGGCGATGCCCGGAGGCTTTTCATCCGTGGGGCCTTCGCCGATGGGCGCTTTGCCTTCCTTGCCGCTCGGGCCTTCGGCGATCACTTCCTTGGAATCTTTGCCTTCGCCGCCGGTGCCTTTCTTCATGGTGTCATCGATCGCGGCGATCGCATCGGGCGCGACGACCACTTCGTGGTCCGTCAGCGAGATGTTCGAGAAGGCCGAGAGGTCGTGCAGCGCGAAGGCGGCGTCGGAGCCCTCGGGCTTCCAGCGCATCACCATCGCCACCGAGTTCGTTTCCTCGATGTCCGCGCTCACGCGGGCGGTGGTGCCGTCAAACTTGAGGCTCACGGAAGGCGTGATGCCTTCGAGGCCAACGGTCTGGCCGGCATCCGGCGCCTGGCTGAGCAAAAAGACGTCGAGCGTGCCCTTCGCGGCCTGGTCGCCCTGCACCGAGAGGCGCGTGACGGGCTGGGGACCGCCGAAGCGAACGACGAGACCGGCTTCCGACGAGCTCGGGGCGACCGGCACGGTCGATTCCGGGTTGTCGTCGATCGCGCGCTGCCACGTGATGTTGCTGCCCGGCGAGTTCGAGTAGGTCACCCGGCCATTGGCATACAGGCCCGCTACGTTGAAGGCGGTCTGCTGGTTCACAAATTCGCCGAGCGCATGCACGTCCACCGGCTGCTGGCGGGGCTGGATGCTCTCGCTGGCCGCGGCTTTGTCGCCATACACATAGAGGCTGTAGATGGCCGAGGGATCGGCGATGTCGGTCTCGATCAGCACGCACTTGGCGGTGCGATTGAGCGCGCCTTTGAAATGCTTGTTGTTCAGCGATTCGATGGCGACGTTACGCGCCACGAGGTTCCACGAGGCATCGCCCGGGGCCGCCGGCTGATCCGCGAGGGACAGCGAGAGCGTGCCGTTGTTGGTCTTGGCCGAGAGGCCGAAATTCGTGATGATCTGTGGCTCCGTGAATTGCAGCATGTAGTGCTGCTTGCCGGGCAGGACGGACCAGCCGGTCACCGGATCTTCGTCGAGCCACGCGGCCGCCGCTTCCGTGGCGACATAGCGTTGCGCTTTCTCATCAAAGAGGAAGAGGTTCGCGCCCAGGTGCTGGCGGGCGATGTTTTTGGGGAACACCTGAAGTTGATTAACGTTCGGCACTTCCGCAGGGTTTTCCGGCGTTTTTGGAGCAACGGTCGGAAGGTCTACGGGAGCGGCGAAGAGGACCTGCGAGCAGGCGGCAGTCAGCGCAGTCAGGAGAGCAGTGGTCTTCATTGGCGTGGTTTTAGCTTGGAACTCGAACGAGCGATAGGAGAATTTCGCACTATTCGCCATGCTGAGGCCATCGTGGGCAACTCGATGAGTCGTTATGGCTTTTCAGGTTTATTATGGAATTTTTGAATTTAGGCAAGGGATTTCTAAAAGATTTTTTGGAATTGGGCAGGGTTTCTGATTTTAAAAATCCTCACTTTTGATAGGTCCTCACTCAGTTCCGATACCGTTTTGAAACGAATGGAAACCATTTTTTGACCGTTGTGAGTTGGCTTTTTCTAATCTCCCCTGTTTACCTGTCCTCACGATCTGACGAATGAACGCCACCGAAAACCCAACGCTGACGGGGGGCCAACGCCTTGCCGGATGCTATACCCTAAAGCACACGTTGTCGGACAACCCCGACCACACCGTGTGGCTGGCCCAGGATGAGGTGCTGGGCAAGGAGGTCACCCTCCACTTTGTCCCCGCCACCCTCCTGCGCGATCAGCGCGCCGTCGCTGAACTGCGCCAGGAGGTGAAACGCAACCGCCAGTTGATTCACCCCAATATCCTCCGCGTGTATGATTACGTGGAAGATGCCACGAGCGCCGCGGTCTCCATGGATAAGTATGATGGCCGGACCCTCGCGGAGATGCTGAAAGACAAAGGCGCACTGGAGCCCCAGGAGATCCAGCCGTGGGTTGCGCAGCTCGCGGAAACGCTGAGCGATGCGCACCGTATCCAGCTCATCCACCGCGATCTGGCGCCGGATAACCTTATCGTCCGCTCCAACGGGAATATTCTCATCACCAGCTTTGGCATCGCCCGCTCCATGCGCGACGCGATGGAGCGTGCCGGCATCGCCAAAGGCGAAACGGCGCACCTCTCTTATATGAGCCCACAGCAGATCGACGGCGATCGCCCCGTGCCCGCCGACGACGTCTATGGTCTCGGCTCCCTCATTTTTGAACTGCTCACCGGCCGCCCGCCCTTTGTGGGGGGCGAATTGGTGCCGCAAATCCGCAAGGCCCAGCCGCCTTCGATCAAC
>JBEHXD010000781.1:0-2565 GCA_048498875.1 Verrucomicrobiota bacterium | reverse complement strand
TCGAGATACGCCGACCACAATCCGCAAAGCTTACCGGCTAATAGTTACCGATCCCTGCGATCGCGCGGCCGGATTTGCCTGAAGTGGGCATCCATCGCAATGCGCCAAAACGAAGAGGCCGCCCGTTGAGGCGGCCTCTTGGGTGCTTTTGGTCACGTTGGGGGGATTTGGGAGGAAGCACCCAGTCTTGCAAACCTGAACCGGCGACGGCGCGGGCGTCTGTATAGAATTGGTCACTCTGCCGGCTTCGCACAGCACTTTTATCGGCCATTCCGGTCGCGGGCAGGATCGATGTCAGGACTTCTTGGGCGGTTGCCGGTCGAACGCGGCGTCGACCTCGTCCTTCTTGATGCGTACGGCCGGGTTGCCGTGCTCGTTGAGATTTTGCTCTTCGGTGCCGTCGCCCATCATTCCGGGGTGGGAAACGTCCCCGGGCTTCTTGTTGTTCTGAGGCGCGGGTTTAGGGGTCATGTGCGATGCTCCATGCGCGGATGCGCCTGTATCAACCCGGCGCATAGCTGCATGGTTCCCGCCAATCAGGTCGCGAACGCCACGTAGGCGGCGAAAATCCAGAGCGCCGCGGCGATGGCGCACAAAATCATGATGTCGGGCGTACGGAACCAGCGCAGCATGTCGTTCCCCTCTTCGAAACGCACGGGAGCGACCCCAGGGCGACGTGGTCTAGCCGGTCGGAATTAGCGAAGACTGAATGTCGCGGAAGAAATCTAGGTATTTTTACCGATGCGAATGGAGCGGCCGCCGTGGTGCGGATCATAGAAAGCCCGGCGATTAAGCCGGGCTCTTTGCCGCCGATGTCTCGGCCAGGAGTGTCGGGGAGGCGATCGAAACCTAGGGCGCGGGACTTACCGAAGGTTGAATCCGGTTGCAGAAACCCCGGTGCCTGAGAACCACTTCAGGCGCCGGGGCACAGCCATCTCAGGGAAAATGAAAAAAAGGTGGCCGCAGGGTGTCAACACGCGGAAGCTGGCCCCGGTTCCCGAAGGGATGTGCCTGATAAAGGCCTGCCTTTGGGGCAAAAGGCCAATTAGGGGTCTTGGGTTTTCGCGGAACAGTCATAGATCATGCTATACTGCAGTTCGCCGCCGCTTTGTGCCGGCGGATTCGCAAGCAACACCACAAAACCCAAAGCCCTCCGCGCAGGCCAATTTGCCCGCGCCGCCAGGCTCCCCGGAGAAACCAAGCGTGAAACCGATCAAGGCGAAAACCGTTACGCGAACCCCGTCCGCGGGCGGCCGTGACATCCTCACGGCGTCCGTCGAAGCGTCCGTTGAAGAAGGAAGCGAAATGAACGAGCCGGTCGCGAACAAGGCGCGCAGCACGAACGTCAACATTCGTCCCGAGGACGGCTTTTCGCTCGAGGTGGACGGAAAAATGAAGTCTTATTTTTCGACCGAAGCGCCCGCGCTGAAGGCGGCGACGGAGCTGAAAAACAAGTTCCCGATCCTTCAGGTGCGGATCTACAACGGCGCCGAAGGAACGCGGCAGGTCGTGGAAGCAACCGCGCCGTAAGAGCCAAAGCCGCGCCCCGGTCCAGCCACGCGCGGCATGATTTCCCGTCGTTACTGACATCCGGCAGGCGCACGTGAATCGCGATGCTCCCCGCATCGCGGTCCGCGATGACTCGTGCGCAGCGGCGGCGCTACTTAGATCCCTGTAAGCAGTATTGCTGACCGAATTGTACGGGAAAGGTTAAGCGCTAATTCGTCCATCCATGTGTCCATGGGCACAGGAACATTCGCCAGGTTTTCCGACGAAAACGGCGAGGAACGGACGTGCGCTACTTCCAATCGTGGACCGCCGTGCAGCGCGCGATCATTGTCGCGCTAACTTTCGTCGTGTGCGCGTCCGCATGCGAGGCCGCGTCCGACTCGCGTTACATGCACATCGGCGCGAACGCTCTCGCGCCCGTCGCGTTTGTCGAATTTTGCGTGCGAAAGCCGGAACGCTGTGTGCCGGACAACACCGTGCATCCCGTCCCGCTCGGTCCCACCAATTTAAAGCAGCTCAATGCCGTCAATCAAACGGTCAACCGCTCGATCTCGCCTTTGCTGGATCTGCCGGCGCTGGACAGGATCTGGCATGACGACGCGAAACGCGGCTATTGCACCGAATACTCGCTCACCAAGCGTTCGCAATTGCTGGATCTTGGCTGGCCATCGAGTTCGCTTTTGCTCGCGATCGTGATCATCCCGAGCCAGGATGCTCATCTTGTACTGATTGTCGTGACCGATAGCGGAGAGTTCGTGCTCGACAATCTGCGCGCGAACGTTCTCCTGTGGGACAAGCTGCCGTACCAATGGGTGAAGCGAAGTTCGCCAAAAAATCCGCTGGCCTGGCAGGCGATCATTACTCCGACCGCGCCGTCGGAAGCGGACCAGGTTGTCGCCGGCCACTACCGCCCATCGTGTCCGCTTAGCGGGTAAGCGCTGCCGAGCGGAAATCCGGCCGGGCGAGCAGTCTTATACACAGGTGATCAATTTTATACAGACGACGACACGCGGCCTGTTCAATCTCGCACACGTCTGGCGGCATACCCTTCCCCAG
>JBEHXD010000780.1:0-2568 GCA_048498875.1 Verrucomicrobiota bacterium | reverse complement strand
GGAGACCAGGGCCTTGTACGGCCCGACGTAGTCTTGATAACTGGTGAGCCCGATGAGAGCGGCAGTGGGGACGAGGGTTTCGACGATCGTGTTGGGAATCCAGATCCACGTGGACATTCGCCGCCCGCGGCGTTCGGCGCGGCGCACGACCATCAGCATGCAGGCCTCATAGCCGGCGAAGACAGCCAGGCTCGCACTGGCCTGAAGCGTCCAATCGCCGGAGTGCCGCAACGGGTAGAACAGTGCACGGAGCATGACGATCAGGGCCAGTCCGCCGAAGAGGATGAGCATGCCGATGATGCGCAGCCGCTCGCTGCCCAGGGCCGCCACGTGAAACGCGTTGGAGTCGATATCGTGCTTCACTGGAACCTCGGCGGCGGTTCACATGCTCAGGTGAACATGTGTTTAAAGGACTCTCGAATGGACTGACGGGAAATCGCAGGCAGTTTCACAAACATCAAACTGGATGGCGGGGGCGGCGTCAATTATCCGGTGGCGCAGGAAATTATTTGCCCGACAATCGCCCCAACAGGGGGGTCCAGGGGGTTAACAAAAGCCGTTTGTTGACAACAACTTGCGCTCCCCTTTTGAAGGTGTGCGGTGATTCTTGCGCCGGGTGAGATAACGCGCAAGTTCCGAAAACAGTGGAGTTTCTGCGGTTCTCGCGACGATGTAAGGATCGCATAAATACCCAATTTCGCAGTGCTTTCCTGCTTGCTTTTTTCGGGCCTGACATCACGATATGCCCATCACACGCAAGCAGTCACTTCTTACCGGCCGCACTTCGAGCCCTTGCGAGCTGAGCCTCGCCCTGGCGATTTTTTGTTTTTGTTGACAGGACCTTTTTGGAGGCACCCATGAAAACCCGTTCCCGCCCACACCGCGTCCGCAGAAATCCGTATTTCGAGTTTCTCGAGGCACGGACTCTCATGACGGTCACCGGCTATGCCGTCACCGACGTCGCGCCGCAGTTCGCGGCCTATGACTCCGCAGGCAATCTGTGGGTGGTCAACAGCTCGTTCGCATCGGGCCACCAGACCCTCGACGAAATCATCGACGGCGCAGTGGCCGATTCGATCATCATCGACGACGCCTCGCCGAATTCCATCGCCGCGGGCGCCAATGGGCATATCTGGATTGCCGATTTCAACGGCGGCCTGGACGATGTCGATACCCTGGGCCACAACGTCACCCCGCACCTCTTCACCAGCGATCTCTCGCAGACCCCCAACCGCATCACCATCACGTCCACCGGCAAGATCTGGTTCACCGGCATGCCCACCGGCGTGAACACGGTCGGCCGCTATGACCCGGCCACGGATTCCGCCTCGTTCCTGACGCTTGCTGCCTCCACGAATGATGCCACCGCGCTCTACATTTCCGCCAACGGCGCGGACGGTGCGTGGGTTGGCCTCCCCGGCAATGACACCGAAGTAAGCCCGGGCGTCGATGTGATTGGCGTCAATCACCTGGTGAGCGCCGCGTTTTCCGGCTCGATTTCGGCTTCCTATTACACCGTTCACACGCTCAACGCCGTGCCCGACGCCGTGGCCGCCGACACCAACAACGCCCTCTCCAGCGTTGCGTCCGATGGCTCCGGCGGCGTCTGGTTCACGCTGGCCAATCCCAACGCCGCACGCGAACTGCCGCACGGCGCAGACCGGGTTGTGCACGGCGTGATCAACGGGGCGAACCTCGATCAGACCGCCTATCTCCTGCCCGGCGCCGACGCCAACACCCCGCTCGCAGTCGCGCACAGCACCCTCAACAATGGCAAGCTCTGGTTCAACGAAGCCAACGGCACCCAGGCCGGATACTTCGACACTGCCGCCCACACTTTCACGTTCTTTGACTATCCCCCCGGCATCGGCGGCGTCGGCGATATGCAGGTCAATCCTGCCGGCGACCAGGCGACTTTCATCGCCTTTGATGACTCCTCGTTCGTGCAGATCGATCTGGACCAGACGGTGACTTTCAGCGGCGCCGCCAATGATCTCGCCGGCCAGGAAGGCCACGTCTTCAACAGCGTGCTGCTGGCCACCTTTGTCGCTCCGCCGCCGGGCACCGGCAGCTATTCGGCCACCGTGGCCTGGGGTGACAGCACCACCACCACTTTTGCCGCGACCTACATGGGCGACAACACTTACGCCGTGGTGGTTTCGGGCAAGTCATTCGCGTCCCAGGGCACGTACAACGGCACCGTTACGATCCAGGATTCGGCCAATGTCGTTGCCGGCACGCTGACGTTCCACTCGGTGATCAGTGATACCCCGCTGAACGTGACTTCGTTCGCGGTCAATCCGCTGATTCTTCGCCTCGTGACCGCAACGGCGTCTTTCACGGATGATCCGGGCCGCGCGGCCTCCTCGTTCACTGCGACGATCAACTGGGGCGACACGACTTCCTCGACGGGCCTCATCGTCGCGGATCCGACCCAGGCGGGGCGGTATCTTGTGATTGCGTTGCATCAGTATCGCCGCCGCGGGACGTATACCGCTCGTGTGACGGTGACGACTTCCGAGCCGAATGCCGCGATCACATTGAACACCCGCACGGCGAGTGTCACGG
>JBEHXD010000779.1:0-2572 GCA_048498875.1 Verrucomicrobiota bacterium | reverse complement strand
AGTCGCCAATTCCTTCGATGCCGGTGCTCAACGGGTGCAAGTCATCCTCGCGCCGAACCTCCACAAGGATGACGCCACGATTGTCGTCGTCGATGACGGGGAGGGGATGGACACCACCGGCCTGAAAGATCACTGGCTCATCGGTGTGAGCCGTAAACGTGAACTCGCCGACCTACCGAAAAACCGCCAGCAGATCGGTAAGTTCGGGATCGGCAAGCTTGCAACATACGTGCTCGCTCGCCGACTCACGCACATCACCAAGCAAAAGGGGAAATACTACTCCACCTCGATGGATTACGATTCCATCGACAAGCACCGCCACAACCAAGTCCAGCCCAAGGCCCCGATCCGACTCGCGCTGCGTGAGCTCACCGCGAAAGAAGCTGAAAAGGCTCTCGCACCTTGGACTGGCCTCAAGGCATTCCAGGCCGGCAAAATGCCGTTGTTTGGAAAACACGCGCCCAAGTCTTGGACGGTGGCAGTCATGTCGTCGCTGAAGCCCAAGGTTCATGAACTCCGGCCAGGTATGCTCGAATGGGTGCTACGCACCGCGCTGCCTCTGCGGGACGATTTCCTGATCCATCTCAATGGCGTGCGCCTTGAGTCCACCAAAATCCAGAAAGGCCGCATCAATCACTGGGTCTTGGGCAAGGATCTCGTCAAATTGCCGAAGCCGTGTCCAAAGGATGTGGAAAAGCGAACGCAGAAAACGTTGCCGGAAAAGGATCCAACCAAATATTCGCTCCACGAGCCAACGCTCGGGACGATGACTGGCTACGCTGAGGCGTATGCGGACCTCCTCACCGGACAAAAATCCGATGAGATTGGCCGCAGCTACGGTTTTTTCGTCTATGTCCGCGGTCGGCTAGTAAATGTTGAGGACGGGCATTTCGGCATCTCGCCAGACGAACTTCGACACGGCACTTTCGGACGGTTCCGCTTGGTCATCCATATCGACGGCCTCGACAAAGAACTGCGCTCAAACCGTGAGACGCTCCGCGAAGGCCCGGTCTTGGAAACCGCGCGAAACGTGCTGCGCGCTATCTTTAACGCCATCCGGCCCGCCATCGAACAACATGACGCCGCGGAAACTCCGGGCGCACGGCTCGCACGGAAGCTCGCGGCGAGTCCTGCCAGTATCTCCCGACTGCCCATTGTCCGGCTCGCGCGTGCCGTCATTGCTGGCGATGCTGTCTCGCGCTTTCTCCGCGTCCCGTCCTTCGCTACCGACGCTGAGCGAGATCGCTTTTTCGAGAAACTTGAGACCTCCGCCGCCACCGCCGATGATTTCGTCTCCGGCCTTTCACTAAGTTACGATGGTAATCCCAAGGACGGAATTGCCGTCTTCGACACTGAAACCGGCCGTCTGCGCATCAACGCTTGGCATCCGTTCGTTGCGGTTTATTACGACGACTTTGCGAGCAAGGGATCTGGCCAACCGCTGGAGTTGTTTGCGATGGCCGAGGTGCTGTTGGAGTCCCACCTCTTCGACGCCGGCATCAAACGCGACCAAATTGACGAAACCCTCAGTGTGCGCGACCAACTCCTGCGCAATCTCGCGAGTGAAACGGGCCGCAAGAGCGCGCTCTCCGTTTCCAACGCGCTACGCGAGGCGCGGAACAATCCTAACGATCTGGAAGCCACCTTATGCGACGCCTTCGACAGCCTGGGCTTCGTGGTTACGCGGATCGGCGGAAACGGCAAACCGGACGGCGTAGCCAGCGCGTATCCCGCCGCCGACGGGGCCAACCAACCCCGCAGCTTCTCTGTCAGCCTGGAGGCCAAGAGTAAGGCGAATGACGGAGCCAAGGTCTCGGCGAAATCCGTCGGCATCTCAACCATTGCCCGCCAGCGCGACCAATATAAGTGCGACCACGCCATCGTCGTCGGCCCGGCCTTTCCCACCAGCGCGGAGGATGCCTCTGCGCTGGGGCAAGAAATTAAGGATGACCGCGATGGCGCCAAAGCCAAAGGAGACATCAAGAGTATCACACTCATCACCATCGAAGACCTTGCTTGGCTAGTGCGACTCAGCCCAATCAAGCAGCTTGGCTTTCTCAAAATTCGCGAACTGTTTCGCACCTGTGCGCTGCCCCAAGACTGTCACAAGTGGCTGGAGACCGTCGCGGCCACGCCGGTGCAAAAGCCCCCCTATCGGGAGATCATCTACGCGATTCACGATCAACAAAAGCGATTCAAGCGCGCCTCGGTTCAATTCAGCGCTCTCCGGGTTGCACTCGATTCCGGCACCAAGCCGATCAGGTTTGAGACCGACCAAGAACTGGCCGAACTTTGCAACGGAATGAGACAAATGGCTCCCCATTTCATCACCACGACCGATCACACGGTCGAACTCGACCAGAGTCCGGCCAACGTGTTGACCGCCATCGAATCTGCGACGAAAAAATATCCTATCGACGAACAATGATCGCAGGTCATACACATGGAGTTTTTCCATGATTGAATCGCACAAGAAGAATATTTTCGAGAGTCTCGGTCGAAACCCCGTTCATCCTTTTCCCGCCCGGGCGACATCCGGGCGGGAACTGCCGCAGGACTTGGCGCGTGCTGG
>JBEHXD010000778.1:0-2580 GCA_048498875.1 Verrucomicrobiota bacterium | reverse complement strand
CCACCGGGTCGGCCAGATGCACGTCGCCGGGCACACCAAGTTCGAGAAGTATATTCTGGATACGCACGATCACCCGGTGCTCGATCCCGTGTGGAAACTTTACGCGCACGCCACGAAGCTTTGCGGAGTGACGGCCACCCTGCTTGAATGGGACGACAAGATTCCCTCGTTCGACGAGGTGCACAACGAGGCGCTGAAGGCGAATGAGTTCATCGACGGCGCCAGGAGCGCGAAACCGGCGAAGGCGAAAAAATGAAAAACCGCATCAGCGTTTGGGGAAAGGTGGAGCGCGACCTCCGGGCGCGCTTGGCACGGACGCCGGCTAAAAGCAGTTCGCGGACAAACGCGCCCGGAGGTCGCGTTCCACCTTTTTCTGACTCCCGGCGGGAATTGGGCGAAACGCTTTTGGCTCAAAAAACATGAAACCGCGGCGGAAAAATTCCCAACGCACGGCCCCACAAGCGGCGAAAGAAGTGGCCCCCGTCGGCCTCAAGGCGCCGCCCGCGCATGCGCCGCGGCGGCTCGCGACAACTGGCGATGTGGTGAAGCTCCAGCGGTTGATGACCACGATTCTCGTGCGGCCGCTCACCAAGGACGACGGACTGCAGTCCCGGTGGATCGACGGTCGCGCGATGACCGAGGTCGCGTCGGAATTCATAAAACCAAACGACCGCCTGACGCCGTTCGAACGCTTGCAGCTCTACAACCGGATGTACTGGTTCCGGCTGCTCGACATCATGCACGACGACAATCCGGGGTTGCGCGCGGTGCTGGGCGACAAACGTTTCACGAAACTGATCGAGGCCTATCTCACGAAATATCCCTCGAGATCGTTCACGCTGCGCAACCTGTGCTCGCGGCTGACGCAGTTTCTCCGGGAAGAACCGGCGTGGACCGCGCCGCACACCGCGCTGGCGGTGGACGTGTCGCGTTTCGAATGGGCGCAGACGCTGGCGTTTGACGAGGGCTCGCTCCCGGTGCTGGCTGCGGCGGAAATTGCCACGACTCCGCCCGATCGGTTGAAGTTGCGGCTTCAGCCCTATGTGACCTTGCTCGAGCTGGATTATCCCGCGGACGACTACGTCATCGCGGTAAAACAACGCAGTGCACTCCGGACCGAGGCGAGCAATGCCGTGGATTCGGTCCGCGCGGCCACCAAACAAAAACGGGTCGCACGTCCGCGCGCCAAAAAAGTTTTTGTCGCGGTGCACCGTCTGAAAAACCGGCTGTATTACAAGCGGCTCGAACGGCCGGCCTATCTGGTGTTGCAGGCCCTGCAGTCGGGAACGCCGCTGGCCCGGGCCGTGGCGGCCGCCGGTCGCGGGATCAAGCCCGGGCAGGTGGGCGGTTGGTTTTCCATGTGGATGGAGCTCGGCTGGCTTTGCCGTCGGAAATAATCGGCCCTGGCTTGTATCCGCCGGAATAAATTTTTGCTCCACAACTCCCATACCCATGAACATTCGCTCCCTGCTCGATAAGCTCGATTGCGTCGCCTCGTATCTGCAATCGCCGTTACTGCTGGTCATTCGCCTCTATTGGGGCTGGTCCTTCGCTCAAACCGGGTGGGGAAAGCTGCACAACCTCGACAAGACCACGGGATTTTTCGAGTCACTTCATATTCCGGCGCCGAGAATCAACGCCATGGCGGCGGGGACGGTGGAATGTGCCGGCGGCGTGCTGCTTGCACTCGGGCTCTTTGCGCGGCCTGTATCCATTCCGCTGATCTTCACGATGATCATCGCCTATGTGACGGCGGACAATGAGGCGTTGCATGCGATCATCAGCGATACCGATAAATTTACCAGCGCGGCGCCGTTTCTCTTCCTGCTGGCCGCGGTCATCGTACTGGCGTTTGGTCCCGGCAAGTTGTCGCTCGACGCGCTCTTTTTCCGGAAATCGGCGTCTGGAAAGTAAGTCGACGCGTAACAGAGTCATGACTTTGTTACGCTCCATTTGGGTGATGATTTTAATCGCGGGCGCGGCAGTATTCGCCGCTCCCGCCGAGCCGCTTTCGCCGATCGCGTGGCGGCCCTGGTCCGACGAGGTGTTTGCGCAGGCGAAGCGGGAAAACAAATTCGTCCTGCTCGATCTGGAGGCGGTGTGGTGTCACTGGTGCCATGTGATGGCGGAGACCACCTATCGCGATGCGGACGTGGTGGCCTTGATGGGCGACCGCTACCTGGCGGTGCGCGTCGACCAGGATTCACGGCCCGACCTGGCGAATCGTTATGAGGATTATGGCTGGCCGGCGACGGTGATTTACGCGCCGGACGGCACGGAGATTGTGAAGAAACAGGGATACATCGAGCCGCGCGGCATGGTGCGTTTGTTGAAAGCGGTGATCGACGATCCTTCGCCGGTGGCCGAGCAAAATGTGAATTCCGATCACGCGTCGACGGCGGAGGATGGTTTGAGCCCGGCGGAGCGCACCTCGCTGCAGAAAACCTGGCTGGCCGGTTACGACGACAAGGAGGGCGGCTGGGGGCTGAGCCACAAGTATCTGGATGCGGAATCCATCGAATGGGCCTTGCGGCTCGCGACCCGGGGGGATGCTCGTGCTGCACAGATGGCGCGAGATAC
>JBEHXD010000777.1:0-2588 GCA_048498875.1 Verrucomicrobiota bacterium | reverse complement strand
CGAAAGCAGCGACCATCCGCCGGCCCGCGATGCCACTGCCGCAGCCCCAATCGAGCACCGCGGCGCCGGGCGGGGGATTCCAGCCGCGGGATTTCAGTTCCCGGATCACCGCATCCCATTTCCAGCCGATGCGTTCGCCGTAGGTGAAATCATAGCATTCCAGATCCGTGATCGTGTGCCAGTACGGACCCTCCGCCGCGGAGCCGGAAATAAATTTCTCACGCAGGCGGTCGAGGATTTCCCAGTCGAGCGACTCCCAGTTCATGGTTGTTGTGAATAGGATTTAACCACGGATTTCACGGATGGGCACGGATCAGAAATGAGGGGATGGGAATTGAAAGACGATTTTACCTGGGAAAAATGCAAATAATCGCACCTGTCATTCTGAGCGAAGCGAAGAATCCATGGGCTTGCCTGTCGGCGAGGAAGTGGATCCTTCGCTACGCTCAGGATGACGGCGGCGGGGGTGTCCATGGCGGCACTCACTCCACGAAAACATTGGGGTGTGGGGCTGTTTCAACCACCCGTTTCAAAACACAAACCCCAGATGGCGCGCGAGCGCCTGGGTCTTGATGCCGTAGAAGGCGGCGAGTTCGCGCACGTTTGCCGCGGCTTCGTCGGTGCGGGCGTGACCGCGGCGTTTGGTGCCGGCGATCATCACGTTCTTCGCCGTGTGCTCGGTCGAGATGAATTCAAACACCTTCGTATCGTAGCCCGCCCATTCCAGCAGCAGCGCACGCAGCGCGTCGGTGGCGAATTCGGCGTGGCGCTCCTGAAAAATTCCATGCTTCAATGCCGGCGCGAGCACGCCGGAGGGCCGGAGCTGGGCGCGGATTTCCTTCTGGCAACACGGAGCGACGACGATCAGGGAAGCTCCCCCTTGAATTCCCTGAATGATTGCGTCGTCGGTCGCGGTGTCGCAGGCGTGCAGCGCGATCAGAATATCGAGCGAGGTGAGACCGGCCGACTGAATCGTGCCCGCTTGAAACGTGAGGCGGTCGCAATGGGCGTTTTTCGCGGTCTCGCGGCACTTCTCCACCAACTCGGGTCGCGCCTCAATGCCCGTGACATTGGCCGCACGATTTTCCACGCGGTTGAAATAATCGTGCGTCGCAAACGTGAGGTACGCCTTGCCGCAGCCCATGTCGGCAATCTCGACCGGCCGGCTGGCGGGCAGCGCCGCGTCGGCGGCCAAGTGGCTTAAAATTTCGACGAACTTATGAATCTGCCGGTGTTTGTCCGCCATGCCTTCCCGCACAGCACCCGTCGCGGTGGTGACGCCCAGTGCCTGCAGCCAGGCCTGGCTTTCCGGAGTCAGCAGTCGTTGTTTTTTCTGGTCGTGGCCACCTGAAGCCGGTTTGTCCGCCACGGCAGGGCCGTGCGTAAGACGCGGCTCGCCCTTTTTATTAAACTCCAGCTGGGTCGTGCGCGTGGCGGTGAACAGGTGTGCGCTGTGAAATTCGGTGCCGATGAGTTCTGCCAGCCGGGCCAGCGCGGGCTGCGGCAGATGATTTTTTGTGATGTCCTGCCGTTCATGCCGCCAGACAAACGACAGCTGCGGTTCGCCGCGCAGGGTGACGGGCCGCACCAGCAGGTTTTTCAGTGTCTTGTCCGCACCCCGTGGTTTGCCGAGCGTCAGGTGCAGCATCGTCCCATCCCGGAGCGAAACGGAGAGTTCGGCCAAAAAATTTTCCTTCGATTGAGGGACGTTCATCACGATCACCACAGAGATAAAAACGCTTCATGGCGAGCCATGACTGATGGCCATCGAAGCCCTGGAAAATCGCATTCCGGGACCGGCGAAGACGATTCATTGGTTTGATGAATTGTTTTTATGTAACGAGGGAACGCGCCGCCGTGCGCTGGCATACGACATGCAATTGTCGCCGAGCCGCCTCGATGCGGTGCATCCGTGGAATTCCTCCACGCGCATTGCCAAAATCCGATGAAGAACCTTATCGAAAGCCGTCAGATCCGCGCTTTTGTTGCCGTGGCGCGCCGGGGAAGCTTCACCCATGGAGCCAAGGATGTGTTTCTCACCCAATCCGCGGTGAGTCATGCCATCAAATCAATGGAAACCGATCTCGGCTGCCATTTGTTCCGGAGAGTGGGAAAACACGCCGTGTTGACCGAAGCCGGCGAAAGGATGCTCCAGCACTGTGAGGAGATTCTGCGCAAGATGCAGGATGCGAGGGAGGATCTCAGTCAAATGCCCGGGGTCGGACAAATTTCCCTGCGGATTGGTGCGCCCACCACCGTTTGCCAGCATATCATTCCCGGCGTGCTCCGCACGTTGCAGGAGGAATTCCCGCACAGCGGTCTCCGGATTGAAACCGGCGACAATCCGCAGTTGCTGGCCCAATTGCTCGCCGGCCGGATCGATCTCGCGATCATGGTCGAGCCGGAACGCCGGCCGGACCTGGCCTTCGAACCTTTGTTCTCGGATGAAATGCATTTTCTGATGCTGCCGACTCATCCGTGGGTGGGCACCGGTGAAATTAGTGCGCAGCAAATCGAGAATGCCACCTTGATCGTGCCTAGGGACAATAGTAGCCCCATTCTTTGTACAGGCCCAGGAGAAAGGGGAC
>JBEHXD010000776.1:0-2588 GCA_048498875.1 Verrucomicrobiota bacterium | reverse complement strand
GCCACCGGCCAGTTTGGTTTTGCCGATGAAGCCTGGAAGACCCGGGGACTCACGGATGGGGCGGATTTTGTCGTACTCTGGCGGGACCACCACGGGGATGTGGAACTGTTCCGGCGACACCTCGATCCCTCGGCCAATTCATCCGATCGGGGACCCTTTCAATTTAGCGTCGATCTCACCGATCGAGGAAACGGATTGCTGGTGCTTCGCACCGAACCGGGTCCGTCAGGCAACAACTATTGGGACTGGACCGGCTGGTCTGATATCACCGTGCGCTAGTGTCCGACCACCGCATTCCGGTTATGATTTTAAAACCGGTGGTGCTGCCGTGATAGACATTCAGGGTGGAGCATGGCAGGAACGAAATAGGCATCTCATAAAGCCCCACGTCGTAACTCGCGAAATCATGCTCCAAGACCTGGCGATAGTGAGTGGTATGGCTGTCGTTGAATTCCTGGAATTGAATGAGCACCGGCCTATGGTCGCGTGAAAAATCCTTCCGCAAGCCTGCCAGATCGGCGGGAAAGACGATATTGATCGGGCGCCATTCCAGTTCCGAATACCGGCTTCGGATTTCCTTTTGATATTTTTCGAAACCACGGGTGTCGGCACCGGACAGGGTTGTGCTGAGAAGCACGCGGGTGATCCTGATACCCGGCAGGCCGGATAGAATTATCAGCAGGGAAAAGGTGCCGATCCCGGCGCGATCTTTGGTCGCAATCAACCGGGTCAGCGCGATTATCCCCGCCGCCGCGCAGATAAGTCCCAAGGGCAGGATATGGCTCAGGTTTCTTTCGAAAAAGACCCGCTTGGTCGCAAAGTAGAGAAAATAAAAGACAAACGGACCCAGCACCAGGAAAAGGGCCGACCATTGTCTGCGCCGCAGCCACGCTGCCGCGCCGCCCACAAACAAAATGATCGCCACCAATCCGACGGTTGCCACGTAAAAAACCATCATGGCCGGTCCGATCCGGCTTCCATCGATTTCGCTATGGGGAGGATGAAAACCGCTGTATTGATTCGCCAGAATTTTAATGCCGCTGACGAACAGGTCCCAGTGCATCAACGCCCCCGGTGCACCTGCCGCGAAACCCGCCGCCATGGCCAGGCCGGAAATTCCCAGCGCGCTGATCAGGCGTCCATGACGCAATCCCCCGTTTGGGCCGGACTGCCACGACGCCTGCCAGGCGATCCAACAGGCGCTGATCACCATTATCCCCAAAGTCACTTTCGCGGCAATCATGATGCCGGTTAAAAAAGCGCAGAGAATCATGCGCCAGTGCCAGCCCCACTGTGTCTTCAACGCCAGCCAGACAACCACCAAGGAGAGCCACGTCAGCCACGCTTCCGGCCGGGCATAGTGACCGTCGGCCACCAGCTGTGGATTCACCAAGACCAGCAATGCCCCTGCCAGTCCCAGCAGCCATCCCCCCACGCATTCTCCGATCAGAAACGTCCAAACCACCGCCAAAGCCCCGGTGACGGCTGAAAGCGTCCGCAGCGCAACCAAACCGTCCCGCGCCGTGGTCCACTTCTCCGGGAGAACAACCGCCACCACCTTTCCCCAAAAATGCACCACATAGTGGTACGAGGAGAAATTATATTGATCGTAGTCAAACCACTCGGGCAGTGACGCCAGTTTCCAATTCGTATCCCACGAATGATCCAGCCAGCGGTTGAGCCCGGTGGTGATCGGTTCGTCAGGGTGATCAAAGGGGGTTCCGATATGCCACCCCCGCGTTGCCAGGCCCGCGAAGAAGATCAGCAGCAGGATCAACCATCGCCACCGACTGTCGGGCTTTCGTTCGAGCCAACTTGCTGGATGAGGGTCGGGACTGGACATTCTGCTGCTACGATAAATCAAAACCGCGCTCGTCACAGCAAGTAATATTGCTGTCACAGTCATGTCGAATCCTCCAAGGGCTTTGGAGCTGGCGCGGACCGGAAAAAATTCGGCTCGAAATCGGCCGCCCGCCCTGTATGCGTCAGCGTTTCATCATGGCCAAAACTCTCCTCGTTACCGGTTCTTCGGGTCTGATCGGCTCGGAAGTCTGCGTTTATTTTGCCCAGCAGGGATATACTGTTCACGGGGTCGACAACAACCAGCGGGCCGTTTTCTTCGGCCCGCAAGGTGACACGCGCTGGAACCAAAATCGCCTGATCAAGGACCTGAAGGGATTTGTTCATCACGAACTCGACATCCGCGATCGCGCCGGCGTGCTTGCCCTGGTCAAGTCGGTCAAGCCGAGCGTGATCGTTCACACGGCCGCGCAACCTTCGCATGACCGCGCCGCGGCCATTCCTTTCGACGACTTTGACACCAACGCCGTGGGCACGCTCAACTTCCTCGAAGCTACGCGTCAGGCCTGCCCGGAATCGCCGTTTGTGCATATGAGCACGAACAAGGTGTACGGTGACGCGCCCAATGCGATCAAACTCACGGAACTGGCCACGCGCTGGGACTACGCCGATGCGACGTATGCCAACGGCATCCCGGAAACGTTCACGATCGACCAGTCGAAACATTCCCTGTTTGGTGCATCGAAGGTGGCGGCCGACGTGATGGTCCAGGAATACGGCCGTTACTT
>JBEHXD010000775.1:0-2592 GCA_048498875.1 Verrucomicrobiota bacterium | reverse complement strand
GTTCTCGGTTTTCATTTTAATGAGCTCTGTATTTTTTTCCTCTACCGAAATTTCCATCGCAATTTCCATTTCTTTCAGTTTGCGTTCGTTGTCGCTTTTCACCAGGTCGGTTTCCATTTTCTTTTCCACAATCTGTTTTTGTTTTTCCTCCACGGCGATCTCTGTGTTCAGTTCACTCTCCTTGATCTTCCTTTCCTGTTCCACCGCAAAATTACGGCGGTCGTAAATGGCTTTATCAGCATCTTTCTGTAATTCCTCGCGGGTTTTGGCTTCCAGCGCGCGGCTCATTTCGGCATTGGCTTTTATACCAAGAGGTCGCGTCCCACCCGTACTTCGGCGTAACCCCTCGGCAATCCCACGCCCACGGAAACTCCCACCCGCACGTCCGCTCGCGCAGAAGGTGCGAGCGCCGAGGCGCCGGAGAGAGCGAGCAGCAGCACGCTGGTCGGAATCATGCGGTTACGAAAGGCAAGCAGACGGGAATTGGCGTTCATGGGAAATTTGACGCGCGAACGCCCGGCGGGTTTCCACAGTGAGTTTTTTTTCGAAATCGATGGAACTTTCTGAAAATAGACACTTGGCCAAAACCGCATTTTACCTGGGTGAAAATCGATTTCTAATTGTCGCACACCCGCCGGTGCGCCATGCATGGCCTTTACATGACGATTGATTCCGCCGACCTGCTTGATCGTTTTTTGCGCTATGTGCGGATCGACACGCGCAGCGATGAGAATTCACCCACGACTCCGAGCACGGCGGGACAATGGGATTTGTTGCGGCTCCTGGAAAAGGAACTGCGTGGTTTCGGTCTGACCGACGTCGTGCTGACGGAGCACGGCTACGTCCTTGCCACCCTGCCCGCCACGTCGAAAAAACCGGTGCCGACGATTGCGTGGTTCGCCCATGTTGACACGGCCACGAATCTGCCCGGAGCGGCAAAACCCATCGTTCACCGCAACTACGACGGAAGGCCCATCGTACTTCCCGACGACCCGGCCCAGAAACTCACCGTCGAGACTACTCCGGCGCTGCGAAATGCCATCGGACACGACATCGTCACCGCGAGCGGCACCACGTTGCTCGGCTCCGATGACAAATCCGGGGTCGCGACCATCATGGCAACCGTGCAGCATTTGCTGCAGCATCCGGAAATCATCCACGGCCCGATCCGGATTTGTTTCAATCCTGACGAGGAAATCGCCCGGGGAGTCAATCAGCTCGATCTAACCCAGCTCGGAGCCCACTGTGGTTATACCCTCGACGGGTCGGCTCCCGGGGAAATCGATTTTGAGACTTTCAGCGCAGACGCAGCCATTCTCGAAATAGAAGGGATCGCCTCGCATCCCGGCTGGGCGCGCGACATCATGGTGAATGCGCTCCGGATCGCAGGGCGTTTCCTGAATGATCTCCCCAAGGAGCAATCACCCGAGCGAACCAGTGGCACGGAGGGATTCATCCATCCGGTCGGGTGTTCCGGTTCGGCGGAACACGCCCGCGTCAAAATGATCCTGCGGGCATTTGAACTGGCCGACATGGCCATCCACCGGCAGACGCTGGAAAAAATCGTGCAGGAACTCCGCGCCGCCGAACCCAAGGCAAAAATCGAGCTGATCTTCAGCGAGCAGTACCGGAACATGCGGTACTGGCTGGAGAAGGACATGCGCCCGGTCGAATTTGCCCGCGAAGCCATGAAGCGCGCGGGCCTGGTGCCCCGCCCCCAAGCCACCCGCGGCGGCACCGATGGATCGACTCTCACGCAGCGCGGTCTGCCCACGCCCAATATTTTCTGCGGAATGAACGAAGTTCACAGCCAGCGTGAATGGGTCAGCCTGCAGGACATGACAAAAGCGGTTGAAACCCTCGTTCACCTGGCACAAGTCTGGCACGAGCACTCTTCATGAAATCACTTCTCTTGCGCGCCTGCGCGCTTGTCAGTCTCGCCCTCGCTTTTAGCGGATGCACTACGTCTTCCGTCCAGATGGAACACGGCCGCAGCCTGAAAAAGATTCAGCGCTTCTTCGTCGTGAGCAACCTCAACGACAACCACGGCATCGACCACCAGATTGCGGAAGTGCTGAAGGCGCGTGGCCGTGAAGCCGATGCGGGACCTCTGACCATGATGCCCGACAACAACCAGGTGATCGTGACCTTCAACGACCATTGGACCTGGGATTTTGGCGATCACCTCACGTTCCTGCAGATTTCCGTCCGCGATACCAAATCCGAGCAATCCTTCGCCGCCGTCACGTTCAGCGCCAAGATTCCCTCGCGCAAAGACCCCGCCGATATCGTCACCAGCCTGGTTGATGAACTGCTGGAAAAGAATTGAGTGGGTTTCGTCCCGCCGGTTTACGCGAAAACCGACGCCCGTTCGGATGCACCCAATTCACGCCACTGTCCGGCCGCCAAGTCATCCAGTTTGAATTGACCGACGCGCACGCGCAGCAGGCGGAGCGTAGGATGACCAATCGCGGCGGTCATGCGGCGGACCTGGCGGTTTTTGCCTTCGATCAGCTCGAGGGAAAGCCAGCAATCCGGCACATTTTTACGCGAACGAATCGGCGGATCCCGGGGAGAAACCGCCGGCGCCGG
>JBEHXD010000774.1:0-2597 GCA_048498875.1 Verrucomicrobiota bacterium | reverse complement strand
TACCAGGTCGCGGACATGCGTCTCGGCCATCAGTAGGTCCTGCCAGAGCGGGGTGGCGAAACTGCGATCGCTTTTCCCGACCCAAGTCGGATCCAGCACGATCCCGGGGCCTTCGCGGCCCACGGCGGCCTGGGCATAAGGATCGAGAATTTTTTCGCTCGCGCGAAAATTTCCGAAAACGTCCTGCGGACCGCTCACCGAGTACCAGTAGTACCAGCCGTGCAAATTACGGTCGAGATGCGCCTCCCAAACGCCCTTCCACGCTCCGTCCTCGTCACGGCGGTCGAGCTCGTAACCAAACGCCTGTGCCTGCGCCTCGAGTTTCTCGCAAATGAAAAGCCGCACGTGTTTGGCCCGTGGCGCAAACAGGCGGAACGTCGTGCCCTCGCTGTCGACGACCGCGCCAAGCGGCAGATCGCTTTGCATCGCGTGAAAAAAACGTCCGAATCGCAGCCGGGTCTTTGGCGCCTGCCGGCCATCGCGCACATGAATCACCGAATACGATTGGTTGAATGGCACCGGCTGGGTCGTGGTGAATTGAAAAAGATTCCGGCCGGTGCGCTGGGGATGAATCGCGCGATTGAAACGCCCCTCTCCATCCGAAACCAGATTCGTCGCGTCACGCGGCAAATCGAGCCAGCGGTTGTCACCGGTCACGAATTTAAAGCGCTGCGGCGGGTCGGTCAGCAACGGCGCCGCCGGTTTGCGCAGGAGCCAAACCGGTTTGTCATTCAGCACCCCGGGAACCATCGACCAGTCGATTTGCCCGATCGCCTCCTGCCACCCGTTGAAGGAGCCGGCAACATACACCGTGGTAACGTCAAAATTGATCCAGCTATGCTCCTGGGGATCGATCACAAACACCAGCAGACCGGATTCATCGACAAAGTAACCCGCCTCGTCGGCATAAAGCGAAGGCGCCGCCGGACCCAGATCGGCAAACGCGAAGGCCTTGTCTCCGGGAGCCAGCAAGGGCAGCGATTCACCCGTCCAGTCGGAATCGAGTTCAATAATACCCACCGAGGCCGACATGAGCCAGGCCCGGGCGATGCGTTGCGCTTGGTCAGCCATTGAAAAAATACTCAGGGTGCGGGCGGATTCTTGAAGGCCGCGAGCACGGGCTTGCCGTCGAAATACGGCAATTGCGATAGACCGAGCAGGTAACATGCCGTCGCGCAGGTGTCTTCGGTATTGATCACCAATGCCGCGTCGCGCGTAAGGTCGCCCTGCAACACGTGCGGGCCGGAAATGATCCAGGGAATATGACGGCTGCGGGGATCGTCGGGGCCGTGGGTTTTCCCGGCGCCGCCGTGATCGGCAGAAATAATGATCACGGTATGGTCAGCAATTCCGGCTTTCGTCAACGCGTCGAATACGCGCTGCAAATCGTGATCGGTGCGTTCGATCGCCGCCAGCTGTTCCTTCGAATCCCAGCCGTAATGATGCCCCGTGGCATCGACATCCGGAAAATGGATGAACAACACGTCGGGTTTGTGCTCGGTGATGATTTTTTCCGCGGCTTCGACCGCGAACTGGTTCGATTCCCCACCTTTGGGCGGAATGCTGCAGAACTGCACGGTTCCGGGTTTGGCCAGCGTGGCAAATTTGGTTTTTCCCGCTGCCATGGCCGTGGAATAACCCGCGCGACGGGCCATTTCCATTACCGTAGGTTTGGCCGGGTAAACCGTCTCCAGAAAAGGCAGGTCGTCACTATTCCAGGAAATGCCGTGCTTTTGGGGCGTGACGCCCGTGAGCATGCTCACATGCGACGGAAGCGTCACGGACACAGCGGTCGTTCGGGCCCAAAAGGTATAGGCCGCCTTCGCCAGCACCGTTCGCACCGCCAGCATATTGGCATACAACATCCGGTCCGGACGCATGCCGTCGATACTGATGATCACGACATGTTCAATGTCAGGAAACGGACGGGCTGGTTTCGGCGTAACCGAATTGGTCTGGGCGCAGGCCAACACACCCGCAAACAGCATGAGCCCCAGTAAGGATAACCGCATTTGAAAAGCGTACCTCACGAAAGCCGTCTGTAAAGCATCACGATGCGAGCGCCGAATTCAGCTTGCACTCATTCCTCCGATTCATGCTCACCCGCTATTTTTCCACCTCGCGCAAGCTTGCAAAAATCCCGGGACCGCCAACTTCTTGGGCATGGAACGCATCCTCGTCGCCATGTCCGGCGGCGTCGACAGCAGTGTCGCCGCCCTCCTCCTCAAGCAGCAAGGCTTTGAGGTGGTCGGCGCGTATATGAAAAACTGGATCAACGAGGACAACGTCATCGGCCATTGTCCGTGGATGGAGGACATCGATGACGCCCGGGCCGTCGCCAATCAGATCGGAATCGAATTCCGCGTGGTCAATCTCATGGACGATTACCGACGCCTTGTCGTCGATTACCTGTTGGACGGTTATCAACGCGGTCTGACGCCGAACCCCGACGTGATGTGCAATCGGGAGATGAAATTTGGCGTATTCGCCCGCTACGCGCGCGCCGAAGGTTTCGCTGCGCTCGCGACGGGGCATTATGCCCGCCGGGTGGAAAATAAATTTAAGGTGGAGCGCGTTGACCCCAACGCGCCTCACCC
>JBEHXD010000773.1:0-2602 GCA_048498875.1 Verrucomicrobiota bacterium | reverse complement strand
TCGCTCGCGCCGGCTTGGGCGCGGTCGGCGAGGGATGGGCACGGCCTCACCAACATGCAGGCCCGGGCCAAGGTTTTGGGAGGAAATCTGCGTGTGGAATCGACGCCCGGAAAAGGAACTCGCGTTTTATTGAGCCTGCCCGTTGCTTCGGCCGCATGAGCGCTTCCTCGAGTTCCGCCAAACCCATCCGGGTGCTGCTGATCGACGACAGTCCGATCATCCGGCTGGGTCTGCGCAGCGCGCTGGAGGATTATCCGGACATCGCCATCATTGGCGAAGCCAGCACGGCAAATGAGGGTGTGATCGCGGTTGCGCGCCACAAACCCGACGTGGTGCTGCTTGACCTGCATCTGCCCGACAAATCCGGATTTCATGCGTGCCGTGAATTGCTCAAGGCCCGGCCGCAAACCCGGGTGCTGATTCTTACTTCAAACAGCAACGAGCGAAATGTGCAGGAAGCAATGAATGCCGGCGCCCAAGGCTACCTGCTCAAGGACAACGACGGCACCTCGCTCGCCGAGGCCCTGCGCAAAACCGCCGCCGGTGAAGCCGTCCTCGATCCATCGATGGCCGGCCAGGTCCTGAATCTGGTCAAGCGCCGCCCCGGGCTTTCCGCGGCGGAAAAACTCGGCCAGCTCTCCTTCCAGGAACGCCGCGTCGTGGCACTGCTTGCCGAGGGCAAAACGAACAAGCAGATCGGTGAACAGCTGGGATTGACGGAAAAGACCGTGAAGAACTACCTCGCGACGATTTTCACGAAACTAAACATTGAGCGCCGCACCCAGGCGGCCGCATTGTACGTGGAATCGGGCCAGATCGCAGCGCCGTAACATTTTTTTTAGCCAGATAGAGGCTTTAGGCCCTAGCGTCATTAGAGGCGTCTGTTCGGGGCTTCGGACTGTTTCCGTCGCACGGGGAAAAAGGCATACTGGGGTCAATGCAGCCATCATGTCATCGCAGTTTTCTCCCGTCATCCGCCAAAAAACGGCGGGGATTTTTCGGCGGTTTCACCCACCAGTCCTCAGGACTGACTCTGGTCGAGGTCATGTTCGGGTTGGGAATCCTGACATTGTTCATGCTGGGATTTGTCGGCAGCTATCTGCAGTCCCGCCGGGTCACGGAGAGCAGCGTCATGCACGCAGCCGCGACGTCGCTGGTTTACGGGGTGATCGAGCAGATCAAGGAGTTTGATTATACCACGCTGATTCCCAGCACGACCACCGATTCGGCGCAGGCGGCAAACGATTCCTTTCCGGGCTCCGGTAAAGTGGCCCCCTATATCCGGGTCCGGCTCAATCAGGACCAGGTAACGTGGCTGCAATGCAAATACACCCCGGCGCCGGGTGCACCGGCGGCGCCAACGACCACCCCCTCTTCGACCGCCACTGCCACCAGTCTCAATGTCCCCGACAATACCATCGGGCCGCTTCTCCTCTCGAATGTCAGTGGCACGAAGTCACAGTCCCTGACCATGCACGTGTGGGTTTGGGTTGATGAAATGCCTGACAGCACGCGTGACGTGGCCGACGTGAAGCGTGTCACGTTCGTCTACAGCTACACCTACAACGACGGAAACAAGGTCCGCACCATCGTTGACCGGGAAGTATTCATCCGCACCCGCTACGACCAATGAAATCCCGTCCGACTCCATCCCCCCGCGTCCGCCGCCACTCCGGTTTCACCCTGGTGGAGGTAATGGTCAGCATGACCATTGTCGGCATCGTGTTCACGCTGGCCCTCGTCACCTTCACCAACGGCCTCCGTGCGATGTACAAGGACGGACAGCGCCTGGCCACCAACACCAGTCTGCGTTATTTCATTTCCCAAGTATCGGCGGAAACACTGGACGCCACGGAATTCTACGTCTTCCCCACTTACGAATCCCTCGATGGAAGTGTCAACCTGACGAGCGATGTGTCCGCGCTGAACCAGGATGGCTACGGCACCTATCTGGCTCATGGCGACTGCCTGTTGTTGGTCCGGCGGGTTTCGACCGATGACACGACTTCGAACATTCGAAAGTTCTGCATTTATTACCGGGTAAGAAAAGCCTCCGCGGCCGCGTCCTCCCAAACCCCCATCCGCTATTACGAAAAGGAATACGACGCGACCGGCACCGCGACCAGCCTGACCGCATTGCTCAACGCCGTGGACTTGAAAACCACCCCGTCCTTTACGGGCTCGCGGCAGATCATCGCAAATGCCCGCGGCCGGCCCATCAGCAGTCCGAATAACACTGCGCCCTATAACAAGATCAACGGCGTGACCGAAACCAGCTATCCCATTTTCGCCACCGAATCCCCGACCTCCGTGGCCACCAACACCAGCGTGTCAGTGAATGTCGAAATCATCAACGGCACGACGGCGGCCAACCAGCTCTCAAGTTCCAGTTTCAATTACACCATCTCACCCCGGAAATGATGCCATGAAAACATTTGCCCCCAACCGCTCCAATCGTGGATCCGCGCTCATTACCGTGATCTTTCTGATGACGATGATGGCGCTGCTCACGGCCAGCATCCTCAAATACTCCTCGAGCGAACGCCGCTCCAACGAGCGCCAGCGACTGCTGATGCGCGCCCGGAACATGGCGGAAAATGTG
>JBEHXD010000772.1:0-2606 GCA_048498875.1 Verrucomicrobiota bacterium | reverse complement strand
GCGCCCGGCTGATCGTCGTCGGCGACTCGCGCCAGCATAGCGGCGTCGAGGCCGGCGATTTTCTGTCGATTCTCGAGAATCACTCGCGCTTGAAAACCTGCGAGCTGACCGATATCCGGCGGCAGACCGCGCGTGAATATCGCAGCGCCGTGAAATTGATGGCGCAAGGGCAAGCCCGCGCTGGGTTGGAAGCTCTCGACCGCGTTGGTTGGGTCAAAGAGGATGGTGCGGACTACGTGAAGCGCGCCGCCGAGCACTACGTCGAAAGTGCGGCGGCGAAGCGCGACGTGATCCTCGTTGCGCCAACGTGGGAGGAGATTCACCGACTGACGGACGCCGTGCGCGCCGGACTGAAAAAACGCGGCCTTCTCGGCGACGGTGTTATTGCCACGGTCGCCGAACCGCTCACGTGGACGAAGGCCCAGACGGAGACGGTCGCGAATTATCGGCCCGGTCATCTGCTCACCTTGCATCGACCGCTCCGCGAAGCGCAGCTTCCGGCGGGAACGACAGTCGAAGTCGTTTCGGTTCAGCGCGGTGGGATTCGCGTGCGCGACGCCCAGGGCCGCGAGATCGATGTCTTGCCGCGTCGCCACGCCACCGCGTGGACCGCATCGGCCCCTCGCACAATCGAACTCGCCGCCGGTGATCGCGTGCTCATCCGCCAGAATCACCGCGCCGCCGGCCTCATCAATGGCGAGGTGCTCACACTTGCTGCGCGCGAACCGTCAGGGGCGTGGCGGGCGCGCGACGCAGGTGGCCGGGAGAAAGAGATTCCCTCGGACTTCCGTGCCTTTGCCCACGGCTACGCTGTGACCTCTCATAAAGCCCAGGGCCGCACGTGTGACGAAGTGGTCGTTTGCGCCGCGCGGATCGATGCAAAGGCCGCCTATGTGGCATTCTCGCGCGCTCGCCAGCAGGCCACCGGCTACACGCCGGACAAGGCGGCGCTGTTCGACGCACTGCCCGCGACGAATCGCCCGCGCCAAGCCGCACTCGACCTCTGGACACCTACCCGCAGTCGCCGGCTCCGCTGGGTGCGCAACGCCGTCGAGCGCGTCCGCGAGCTACTCACGCCCATCGTTCGCATCCCTGAATTCACCGAGTTGCCTCCGGTGCCACTCCCTGTTCTCAAACCCCGCCAAGCCATCGCAAACAGCACCAGCAGCGAACAGCGCACCCATCACTCGGTGCACACCGCGCCAGCGATGCGGATGCGGTTCTGAAATTTTTCGCCGCCTAAAACGATGCCGCTCAAACCCAAGTTGCTCGACGCCGCTGACGCCAATCTTCCTCGCTTTCTGCCGTCCTCCGAACCGGGCTGCTGCACCAGTGAAGACAATCACCGCTGCCTCATCCTAACCCAACTGGACGGCACCATTGAGGGCTTTCCGCTGACGTGGCTCTACCGTTGGCAATGGAGATCATCCGCCACGCACGAGCTGCTGATCCTGACCCTCACGGAGCACGAAGTGACAATTCACGGCAAGCACCTCGACGAAGTCGCGAAGCTTTTGAGCAACAGCAAAGGCCTGCACCTTCAAATCAAGGATGCCCGCTATCAAAGCCTCATGCGACCAAACGAAATTCTCATCACCACCATCACCGTTCAACCCAACTCAAAGCACGAACCCTCCCAAAACTGAACGGCACAATACTCAACCCCACCTCACAGGCCAACCCTCATCTCACCGAAAAAATATCCCCAGAAACCAAAATCACGAATCAGTTCAACGAGTCTAGAATCACACAAATATCACCGGCCAAAATCACTCAGAAAACATCACGAAAATCCCAATCATGATAAGAAGAGACGCAATATCCCTAACGCCGTTTTGGGCGTTGTGCGGATCGTCCGCGACGGGACCGCGCGTTCAAACTCGGTTCAAAGTGAACCGCTCCACGGCGCGCATTCGCGCGATTTGTTTGAACGAGCTTGAACAGGTTTGAACCACTTTGAACGCACCATGCCCGGTAAACCCTTTCAGTCGAAATTGCTGCCGCACACGGAATTCATCCGCGAGTGCCGCGCGGACGGCATGGGCTACCGACAGATCGCCGCGGAACTTCGTGACCGCTTCGGAATGACGACCGCACCGGCCAACGTCTTTTCGTTTGTGAAGGTGCGCGCACGCCGCCGTCCGGTCTTCGTACTCCCGCCACATGAGTCATCGGCAACAGCACCAGGCGCGCGGCCGACTGCCGCCCGCGTCACGCCACCACGTCCCGCCAAGGACGGCAACTGGCTCAACTACGATCCCTCCAAACCGCTCGAAAAAATCCCATCCTAACCATGACCAAACCATCAAAACTCATTGTCTTTTCCTGCGGCGGCAAAGGTGGCGTCGGCAAGACCACCGTTGCCACCGCCGTCGCCGACTACTACGCCGCCCGCGGTATCGCGGCGACACTGTTCGACTGCGACACCGAAAACAAACAGCGGGGCTCCTTGAGCCATTTCTTTCCCGAAGCCGTGAAACTCGACATCCGCGGCGAACGCGGGCTCGACGATTTCATCGATGATGCACTTGGGGCCGACGCCCCCATCGCACTGGCCGACCTCGCCGCCGGTTCCGGCCGCGATACATTTCAATGGTTCGACACCA
>JBEHXD010000771.1:0-2610 GCA_048498875.1 Verrucomicrobiota bacterium | reverse complement strand
CGTGATATCTTCCCGGCCGTGTTTCTTGGCGAAGGAAGGCATTTCGTGCGGGATCCCGTGCGTGATCAGATTGGCGATGTAGCGGTCGCTGGTTTCCACATTATGGAGGTCTGGTCCCTCGTCGCCGCGTGCGTCGGAGCCGTGACAATGGGCACAGCTGTCGAGGAAAAGCGCCCGGCCCCGAGTGACCAGCTGCGGGGACGTGGGAGTGGCGGGCTCAACCCAGTGCTCCGGCGTGGGTAACTGGTGGGATGGGAGGGTGTAGTGACGCTGGATGACTCCGCCCAAGGCAAAAGCGGATCCAAGAGCCAGGCCCGCCACGCCAATTGAGACTCCCAGAGTTTTCGCGAGGAGGGAGAATTTCATTTCAAATGGCGGTCATCAACGCTCCGCCCCAGTAACCGGCGATTGACGTTAGCGTTGCGGTGAGAGCGATCGCGCCGAGATAACCGATGAATGCGCGCTGGGTCATGCGCTGACCGGTGATCAGACGCCACGTGGCGAGTCCGACGAGCAATGCGAATGCCGGCCAGACGAACAGATGGTGAAGGCGCAGTGCGCCATGGCCGAGCATCCCGCCCCGGGTCATGACCAGTCCCGAGATCACGGCGCCGATGCTGCCGAGCGCTCCGGCCAGGAGAGTCCAGTAGCCGACGGCATGCAAGTCGCGCGAGACCGGTCGTGACCGGAGCGCGAAGGCGGCGACGTCGGCCACCAGTGAGCACAATGAAAAGGCGATGGGGAAATGCACGATCGCACCGTGCGCTTCCGCCCAGATTCCGGGTGGCATGGACCGGTTCAGTTTGACGCCAGGGTCGAGTCGACGACGGCGAGGGTGGGATGATTTTCCACGTACGACACACTCGTTAGACCGAGGAACGAACGCAGCTTCGGTGCTTCGACGACCATCGGACCGGGTTTGGGCGCAGTGCCGGGTTCGGGTTGCGGAAACGCGGTCGAGCGCGCGGTATGGAATGTCATGTTGCCTTCGATTTTCTGCAGCGCCTGGTGAATGTGGCCGTTGAGCACGGTGACCGATCCGAAACGTTTCATGAGGGCGAGGGCCTTGGTGCCGTCGTCGGTGCCCCAGCCCCATTTCGGATAAACCATCCAAAGCGGGACGTGCGCGAAAACCACCAGCGGTGTTTCCGCGGAAAGACGGGCGAGATCTTTTTCCAGCCAGTCCAACTGTTCCTGACCGAGGACGCCGAGCCCGCCTTCGGTGATGCCCTGGACATTGACGAGGCCCACAAAATGGACGCCCTTCTGGTCGAAGCTGAACCAACCCTGACCAAGTGTGCCTTTGCCGAAGCGTTCGCGGTATTGCGCGCCGTTGTCGTTGAGAATGTCGTGTTCGCCGGGCACGTAGAAAGTCTGTTTGGTGCGGCAGTCCTTCAGCATCTGTTCCAATGAATCAAATTCGCCGGCTTCCGCCAGATGGGTGAGATCGCCCGTGTGCAGAATAAATTCCGGCGTGACTGTCTGGGCGTTGATGCGCGCGATCGTTTCGCGGAAAGTGGCGGCGACGTCGGTGTTGGCCGGTTTTTTGAAACCGATGTGGCTGTCGCTGATCTGTACGAAATTGAGCGTGCCGGCGGATGCGGGCAGAATAGGCGAGCCGGTCGTCTGACCGAGTGCTTTCGATGTCAGGATGCCGCCATTGATGGTCCAAAGCACGCCGGTGCCGGCCCACGCCATGCATTTTAGGAAACCGCGGCGATCGATGCCATCGTGGTTGTGATCGTGAAGAATGGAGTCGTTCATAAGAGGGAAGATTGAGGTTTTATTGATCCCAAAGACGGCCCGGAATGAGCCTCTTTGCCGTTGAAGACTCCCGCGATCGCATGATTATTCCGGCTGGCGGAATAATTTTATTTTCCTGTTTTTACGGGAATAAAATGACTTTCGCCGGCGTCTTTAGACTAATGGAAGCCCCCGCACCCAACGTGCTGCCGACTTTCGAAAACCTGATGCAGCTTCACCTGGACGCCGCCTATAATCTGGCGCGCTGGCTCCTGCGCAACGATCACGATGCGCAGGACGCCGTGCAGGAAGCCTGTTTGCGCGCGTGGCGGGCGTTTGACCGGTATCGCGGCGGGGACAGCCGGGCCTGGTTGCTGACGATTGTCCGGAATGTTTGTTATTCGCATCTCCGGCAAATCCGCCGTGTACCGGCGATTGAGGAATTTAGCGACGAATCCCACGGCAGTGGCGAAGCGCTCGCCGAAACCAAGGCGGTGGAGTGGCTGGAAACCAAAAGCGAGGCGTTGCATCAGGCGCTCGAACGCTTGCCGGCGGAATTTCGCGAGGTGATCGTGCTGCACGAAATCGAGGGGCTGCCTTATCGGGAAATTGCCGTCGTGGCGGATATTCCCCTCGGCACGGTGATGTCGCGGCTGGCGCGAGCCCGGAAGAAATTGCAAATGGAACTGAGTGAACCCACGCCCAAGGAGTCGTCCCATGGACTGTAACGAGATTCGCCGTCTGATCGACGCCGACGTGGATGGGGAACTGGATTTGGTTCGCCATCTGGAAATCGCGGCGCACCTGCGCGAATGCCAGGGTTGCGCGCAATTAATTCATTGTCTATTGTTTAGGTGTTTCTTAATT
>JBEHXD010000770.1:0-2615 GCA_048498875.1 Verrucomicrobiota bacterium | reverse complement strand
CGTAGAACTGGGTGCCCTCCATGCACTGGCCGAAGATGAAGATGTTTTTCGCGAGGAGCTTCTTGTTCTCGGGCTTGGTGAGGTCGAGGTCGCGGCGCAGGGAATGGGAGGTCTTGGTGACGAACTCGTTCTTGCGGACGATCGTCGGGATGTCCTCGAACATCGCCTCGCACTCGTGCGGTTTGATGCCTAGCTACGAGATCATGTAGATGAGCGAGTCGGCGTGGATGTTCTCCTCATGCGCGTGGCGGCCGAGCACGAGCTTGAGCTCGGGGGCGGTGACGAGCTCGCGGACGACGTGCTGGATGTTGTCGCCAACGATGCCCTCGGCCGCGGAAAAATAGCCGATGCCCATGCGGATGATCCAGCGCTCGACATCGCTGACGTGCGCGGTGTCGCGCCACTGCTCGATGTCCTTGCCCATCGGGATGTCCTCCGGCTCCCAGTGGTTGGCCTTCATCTTGCGGTAGAGATCGTAGGCCCACTGGTATTTCAGGGGGAGGAGGTTGAAGGTCATGGTCTCGCGACCGTTGATGACTTTCTTGGCGGCGAAAGCGGCTTCGGCTTTCGCTTGATCGAGGACAAAGGTCTTGGCACCGACCTGAAACGTTTTGTGCATGGGCTGACGAGGGACGGACGACGGAGGGACGAAGATGAAAATTGACGGCGAGAAGGGCTTTTTGGGGCGGAAAAGGCCTCGGGCGAACCAAAGTTGTTACCAGTTACTGACGCGTTATTGACCACAACAGGATGTGGTCCCTCACCGCGGCGACCACAACCCATGGGAGTCGCCCCCGGCTCCGTCAATAGGTTTATGGTCAGAAGGGCGTTAATTTTTCGGCCATTTTTCGCTTGCAGCGAAAGAGCCGGAATCGTGGCCAAAAAAGCGCGAAAAACGGCCTTCCCGGCCCGGCATTTCCGCGCGCATCCACGAAGATTTTACACCGTCCGGCCGATGGCACTACGGGCGTGAAACCCCGAGGAGAAATGCGTATCGGTGGCCACGTGACGGGACTCGGCGCGAAAACGAACGACCCCGATGGGCAAAAAAAGCGGCCGCATTTGCGGCCGCTTGCGCAAACGGACGCTGACGGGCGCTTAGAACTTCAGGCGTGCACCGACCTGAATTTTCCAGCGCGACTGGGTGTTGTCGTAAACGAAGGAGTCCACCGTGGTGGCATTGATCGCCGCCGTGGCGGAGGTCGCGGTGCTTTTCAGCGGCTGAATGCGGCCATCGCTGCCATAGGAGGCGGTGCCGAAGAAATTCCGGCGGAACACATCGTTCGTCTGGCGGGCATCCTCCACGTAGTTGAACAGATGGCGGTCGATGAAGGAGCCGAAATTAATCCAGTCGGCAAACACCTCGAGACGCGCCTCGCGGAAATGGAGGGGGATCCGCTGTTCGACGTGCAGGTCGAGCCGGTTGACCCACGGCTGCACGAACGCGTTTTTCGGCGCGACGCCGCCCGCGTATTTGGAGAGCCCCACGCTTTGGAGCAGCTCGAAATATTTCTGCTGATCCGCGGCGCTCATGCCGGAGAAATCGAAGCGCGGATCGTTCAACCCTGAAGGCACGGCCACGGTGTCGTTCGACTGGCCGTCGCCATTGAAGTCGTTGGCGTAGATCCAGCTGAAGGGATTGCCGGTGCGGCCGTCGTAGTTGACCGAGACCACCGTGCGGTGATTCTTCACGAATTCGAACTCACGGGTGCCGGAGATCAGGATGTGATTCTTGATTTCGAAATCGGCGGTGCCGACCTCCGCCGCGTTCTGATTGAAGATGACATTGCGCTGATACTGGCCGCCGGCGGTGGTCTGCCCGATGGCCTGCGCCTCGGTCGCCCGGCCGCGGGTATAGCTGACGTCGAAGCCCCAGCGGTTGCGCAGGGGACGGCTCCAGGTGATGGAGGCGTAGGTCGATTGACCGGAACTGACGTTGCTCAAGTGATAGAGGTCGGTAAAATTCGGATACTTGGCACTGGCGGTCGCCGCCGCCGGGTTGCCGTTGTAGCGCTGCCGGCCATCCGCGCCGATGGCGGGGCCGGAGGTGGCGGTGACCACCAACGGCTTGATGTTTTCGTTCCGAATATACATCGCCTTGTCGACATTAGTGTGCACGATCTCGATCGTCAGCGTGCTGTTGAGGAATCCCAGGCGGCGATCGATGCCGAAATTGCCGCGCCAGACCGCGGGGAGCCTGATGCCGTTATCCGCAAAATCGACTTCGCGACGGAGGCTGGGATTGTCGGTGCCGGTGCCGACCGCATTGTTCACGTCGAAGGCCTTCAAATAACTGGTGAGCGCCCCCTGGCCGGGATTGTTGACGCCGAGGAGAACGAAATCGCCGACGCCGAGCTTGTTGTAGGAATTGGAAAAGAGCACCCACGGCGCGCGGCCGAGGAAATGGCCGACACCGCCGCGGATCTGCGTGGTGCGCTCGGGATCGACGGCCCAGTTGGCGCTGATGCGCGGCGAGAGCGTGGTGTTGCCGTCCATGGTGCCGTCGTTGCGGAAACCGGAATCATTAAATGAGAACCGCGATCCTTTGAGGGTCCCTGTTTTTGAGGTAAATACAAGCACGCCATTACCCGACCTGGCGCCCCAGAGGCTGGAGG
>JBEHXD010000769.1:0-2615 GCA_048498875.1 Verrucomicrobiota bacterium | reverse complement strand
CGACTGGTCGTCGATAATCAGGAGTTCACCGGCTACGCGGGCGCCCAAGGCGAGTGGCACTTTATCTTTTCGCCGAAACTGTCCAAAACCTGGACCTATAAAATTGCGAGCAATCATCCCGGGCTGGATGGCCAGACCGGCGGATTTACCTCTCAGGATCCCGCTCCGGAACGGGCGAAAACTCCTTCGGTTCGCTATCCGAACTGGTGGACGGATGATCCGAATCCTGACTTGGTGGAAGACCACCAACAGGGTGCAAAAACAATCAATCGCTGGCGCGAAGCCTATCTGCGTGACTTTGCCGCGCGGATGGAGCGATGCGCCGCCCCCGCTGTCCGATGAAATCCCATTTCCTTATTTTGTTTTTTGCCGTACTGGTGGCGGGTCCGGCTAATCCGGCGGCCTTTGCAGGTGAAAAGGCGCTGATCGATACCACGCGCTCACCTTACGCGCAGATGTACATGCCCGATCTCGCCGACGTGAAATGGTCGGGCGGATTGCTGGGTGAGCGGTTCGAGGTCGCGCGCACCACGATGGTGCCGCACCTGTGGGAAATTCTCAGTGACGCGAAGGCCAGCCATGCCTGGGACAATTACCTGATCGCCGCCGGACTGGAGCAGGGGAAATTTTCCGGGCCGCCATTTAATGACGGTGACTTCCTGAAATGGTTCGAGGCCCTGGCGCAGGTTTATGCCGTGACCAGAGACCCGGCGATCGATGCGAAGATGGACGAGATCATTGCCGTGATCGCGAAGGCCCAGCGCGAGGATGGTTATCTCCACACGCAGACGATCATCCCGCAGCGCCAGGGCGAATTGAAGGTGAAGGAATTCGCCGATCGCGAACACTTCGAGACCTATAACATGGGGCATCTCATGACCGCGGCGTGCATTCACTATCGCGCCACCGGCAAGACCAGCATGCTTGATCTGGCCCGCAAGGCCGCCGACTACATCGACCACCTCTGCAAGACCGTGCCGCAGGAACTGACGCGCAACGCGATCTGTCCGTCGCATTACATGGGAGTGATCGAGCTGTATCGCACAACCCACGAGCCGCGATACCTCGAACTCGGCAAACAGCTCATTGAAATCCGCAGTCTCGTTCCCGCGCAGGACGGCAGCGACCAGAACCAGGATCGCATGCCATTCCGCGCGATGACGCAGGCGGTCGGTCACGCTGTGCGCGCCAACTATCTTTACGCGGGCGTCGCCGACGTTTTTGCCGAGGACGGTGACAAAACCCTGCTCGAGACGATCGGAAAGATTTCCGACAACGTCTCCGGAAAGAAACTTTATATCACCGGCATGACGGGGGCCATCTACGACGGGGCCTCACCGGACGGGGTGGACTACACCCAGCACAAATACATCAAGACCGTGCACCAGTCCTATGGTCGCGATTACGAGTTGCCCAATCTCACCGCCTACAACGAAACCTGCGCCACGGTGGGTTATGGCATGTGGATGTGGCGCATGCTCGCGCTGACCGGTGACGCCCATTACGCGGACCTGTTCGAGCAGACGCTTTATAATGGCGTGCTCCCCGGTATCAGCCTGGAGGGAAAAGATTATTTCTACGTAAATCCACTCCGGAAAATGCAGGATTTCAAGTGGCCGATGCGCTGGTCCCGCACACGCGAACCAAATATTCCGGTGAGCTTTTGCTGCCCGCCGAATGTGGTTCGCACCATCGCCGAGATGCACAACTACGTGTACGCGCTTTCCGCCGATACGCTTTGGGTGAATCTTTATGCGGCCAGCCAGCTCGACACCGCCTGGGTGAACGGCGATCGGATCAAGCTGCACCAGGAAACGGATTATCCCTGGGCGGGTGCAGTCAAATTCACGATCGATCAGGTGCCCGCCAGGGAAATCACGCTTAAGCTGCGCGTTCCCGGCTGGCTTCATGACGGCGCGGCGACCTTGCGCGTCAATGGCCAGCCCATCAAAACCGTGATCAAGTCCGGCTCCTACACAGACATCAAACGTACCTGGCGCGCCGGCGACGTGATCGAATTCACCATGGAATTCAAACCCACGTTGTGGGAAGCCAATCCGCTCGTCGAGGAAACTGCGGACCAGGTGGCGATCAAGTATGGCCCGCTGGTCTATTGTGTGGAATCGAATGATCTCCCTCCCGGCGTTCATCTCGCGGACGTCGCCGTCTCGCTCGCTTCGCCGGCGGGTTTCTCCGCCGAACGGGAAAAAATCGCCAATACCAGCGTGCTTGCGCTGACCTTGAATGCGCTGGAAATTCCGCGTGGAAAGTGGTCCGCGAATGAACTCTATCGCGAAGTGGGCAACGACACGCCGCGCCCCATCAAACTCAAGGCGGTGCCGTACTACGCCTGGGGCAATCGCGGCGACACAGACATGAGCGTGTGGATTCCCACTCGCTGAGCGCGCCTTTATCCCCAAAAATTTTACCCATTCGTTCCGTTCATGAATCAAGTCATTGCCCCCTCCGATGCTTCTTCCGCGACCGACAGCGGCGAAATCACCCGCCAACAGTGGAAATGGTCGGCGCTCGCCGGCATGGCGTCCTATCTCGATGCCGGGTCGATCGTCGCCCTTGGTGCCGGTTTGGCCTTATTTCAGTCGTATTTGAATTTG
>JBEHXD010000768.1:0-2623 GCA_048498875.1 Verrucomicrobiota bacterium | reverse complement strand
CTCGAAACACGCGAAGATTGGCTCCGCCCAAGAGGCAAGTTTCGCGTGTTTCGAGACAAATTTGCGCGTTTAAATGTAGGTGGCGTGCTTGCACGCCACGTTGCACGCGAGCGTGCAACCTACGTGTTTGACAGGTGGAACGCGACCTTAGGGCGCGTTTTCCGGCGCACACAGCTTCTCTTTTTCGAAAATCTGACGGCGCTTTAAGGATAAAGCGCCCTACCCGTCAAACTGGCATCCCACCGAAACCTGTTTCCCTTTTCTGTGGATTCTGCGTATTCCGTGGACTGAAATGGCCGATTCTCCGCTCCTCAACAACGCCGCTCGCATCCTCAAACTGGTTCAGGCCGGCACGCCCGCCGATCAGGCGCTGCGCGACTCACTCACGCAAACGCGACATTTCACCGCGCCCGCCGAACGCCGCGGGATCAGCCGGGCGGTCTTCGCTTATTTCCGCTGGTGGCATTGGTTGGACGAAAAGGAATCGCTGCAAAAGCAACTCGCCGCCGCACTCGATCTCCAGGAACGCTTCGATCGAAAACCGGATTCGGTCAAACCCGCCGCCCTCGCCGCGCGCGCCGTGCCGGAATGGCTGAAAGCGGAAATGCCTGACCTTCCAGTGGCGTGGCTGCAGCAGCTCCAGCGCGAACCCGCGCTGTGGATTCGCATCAAGCAGGGACTCCAGTCGCGCGTCGCGCCCACGCTCGGAAAATGCGAACCGGCGGAATTGGGCAAACACAGCGTTTCCGCGGCGACCGCCTTTCGCTACACCGGCATCACCGACCTCTATCGCACTGACGAATTTCAGGCGGGCGAATTCGAAATCCAGGATCTGGCCTCGCAACTCGTCGGCCATGCCGCCGCGCCCAAACCGGGCGAGACCTGGTGGGACGCCTGCGCCGGTGAAGGTGGCAAAACCATGCATTTGTCCGACCTGATGCAGAACAAGGGCCTGCTGTGGGCCAGCGACCGTTCGTTGCGCCGCCTCGAGAAATTGAAGCAGCGCGCCGCCCGCGCCCAGGTGTTCAATTTCCGCGCCGCCGCCTGGGACGGCGGGGGCAGGCTGCCGATCAAAACGAAATTCGACGGCGTCCTCGTCGACGCCCCGTGCAGTGGCGTCGGCACGTGGCAGCGCAATCCCCACGCGCGCTGGACGACCCAGGCGAAGGACGTGCACGAACTCGCCGCCGTGCAAAAACAGCTTCTCGAAAACGTCGCCGGTTCCCTCAAGCCCGGCGGCCGGCTCATCTATGCCGTGTGTACGCTCACCCGGGCTGAAACCACCGACGTCGCGAACGCGTTTAGTGCCGCGCATCCCGAATTCATTCCCGAATCCGTGCTCGGTCAATCGCCTCAGCTGACGCTCTGGCCGCAGGACCTGAACGCCAACGGCATGTTTATCGCGGCGTGGAAGAAAAAATAGAACCCACTGACGCCGCGGGCGAAAATCTACGGCGGATTAGGGATAATCCGCCCTACCAGTGAAAGACCCGACGAACAAGATTACCGGCGATACAGTCCGTGACGATTTCAATTCGATCAACACCGTGCTGCACTACACGCGGGCGGCCCATTTCATCGGGCTCTGGAAATCGGAGCTTCTGCTGATTGAACGTTTCTTTCCGGACAAAACCGCGCGATTGCTCGAAGCGGGTTGCGGGGCCGGACGCGTTGCCGTCGGCCTCTGGCATCAGGGATACCATCGCGTCACGGCATTTGATTTCGCCCAGGAACTCGTGGAGCAGGCGGAAAATCTCGCGCAGGAACAAGGCATCAAGGACCTCACTTTTTTCCAGGCCGATGCCACCAAGGTAGGGGCCGATGCCCCCATCGGCCTTGGGACGAAGCCCACGTCTGCACCAATCAAGGCCGTTGGTGGCAACGGCCCCTGCCTCGATCAACCGTTCGACGGGGTTTTGTTCATGTTCAATGGCCTGATGCAAATTCCCGGACGCGAAAATCGCCGCGCGGCGATGAAGGGCCTGCAAACACTTTGCCGGCCGGGCGCGCATTTTATTTTCACCACCCACGACCGTGAAGATCCCAAGGACGTCAAAGAATGGGCCAGGGAAGCGGCGCGCTGGGCCGCCGGGGAACAAAATCCGCGTCTCCTCGAATTTGGCGATCGTTATTTCAGCGATGACACCGGCAACACCTTCATGCATCTGCCCGATCGCGCCGAGGTGCTCGCCGACCTGACCGCCACCGGTTGGTCGCACGTGTACGACAGCACTCGCAACGAGCTCGCCAGCGAAACTCCCAAGGTCCGGAATTTTTCCGACAACTGCCGTTTCTGGGTCGCGAAAAAGAGCTGAAGTAAGAACGACGGTTAACGCGCGGTCAAAGTTCGCGCATGTCTTTGGAATTCCCGAAAATCCTGAACGGCGGATTAAGGATAATCCGCCCTACCACGAGATCCCAAGTCCCCGGGACCGCCGAGCCCCAGCTCGGCACAGGGGGATGTGGGCGGGGTGCCCTCACCCCGCGAGGCATCATTCCCGCGGGATGAGGGCATCCCGCCCACATAAGTCGAACAGGTGGAGCGCGACCTCCGGGCGCACTTTCAGGACACCCGCAAGCCAACGTAACGGGACGTCGCGTTCCACCTTTGATCTGAGGTAGG
>JBEHXD010000767.1:0-2624 GCA_048498875.1 Verrucomicrobiota bacterium | reverse complement strand
GGTCGCGTGATCGATCGAAGCGCGCAGGGCCGTCAAAACCGCGGAAGCGCACTGCCGGCGCGCGGCCATCTCGCCCACCAACCAAGCCATCAGCCGCCAAAGCGTGAGCAGATCCATTCCCGATGAATCCATCATGAGCGTGTTGCCGCACGCACAGTTGGCCAATGACATCGTGCCCATGGGCTGCGTCGGCCGGTGCTCCCCCAACTCGAGGTCGTAAGACTTGGGCTGACCTACGTGCACGGTGTGCAGCAGGTAGTCCTTCAGATTCGCATAGGTGCGGCCGCAATGGTTGCATGTCTTCGGAAATTTTCCCTCAAGGTGCTCCCGCATCACGACGATTACTTCGGATTCTGTCATAGCTTAAGTACGGCCGAGGCGACTGGCTCTTAATGCAAACGATGCCTTGACCGACCCTTATTAGTCCTGCACGGAGAAGTCATGAAAGTATCGATTTATCAATGTAAGATTTATATATACAATATCTTACATCAGTTAATCCAGTCACCCAAGACGGGATTTTGGAAACAAGGAGCGATTCGTCTTATTGCAAACATCACCCTCCTACGTTGTGTGGTCTCGCGATTTCCCGGCCGATCTTTTCTCCCGATTTCATGAGGCCTTCATCAAGTCTTCATGGATGTTCGTTACCTTGGTCGCATGATGAAAACCAAGGACTACCTCGTGGGGGCGCTCGCGCCGTTGCCTGTGCTGCTCATTCCGCTGGTCGGCATGAGGATCAGCGCCGAATGGAAATGGACCTCGCACGATTTCCTTTTCGCTTGGATCGTGCTGGCGGTCGCGATCCTGGTGTTCCGGCTGCTGGCAACGCGGCGATTCGCCAATTTCGCTTACAAGGCCGGCGCGGGGTTGGCCGTGCTCACGGGTTTCCTGATCAGTTGGGTCACGGCGGCCGTGGGCATCATCGGCGATGAGAATCCCGCCAATGCGCTCTACCTCGGCGTCGTGCTGACCGGCTTGGTGGGCATCGGCCTCGCCCGCTTCCAACCCGCGGGCATGGCGAAGGCCGCGTTCGTCACGGCAGCCGTCACGTTTGTCGTGCCCATCGTCGCATTCATTTTCTGGCCCGTCGATTTCAGCCCGGGCGTGTTGCCGGTCTTCTTCTTGAACGGGTGCTTCGTCCTGATGTTCGTCGTCGCGGGCCTGCTGTTCCGGCAGGCTGCGGGGCGATTCGCTAAATCCGGCGAGGCGCAATCCGCGTGAGCTTTCCCGGGCATCGCCTTCCTGTCGGGCGCGGCCGGTCGCGGTCATTCCCGCTCATTTGGTGCGGACCGAGGACTGCTTCTGGGACATCGCAAAAGGCGCGACCGTGTGGGAGCTGGGCGCGGCTGAGCGCCGGCCAATTTTGGTATCGTAGGTCTGCACGAGCAGCGCCGGCAGGGTCATGATCACGATCCGCAAATCCATCCAGAAGGTCTTGGTCCGGGCATAACGAATATCCAGGTGCATCATCTCTTCAAAGGTGGTGCGATTTTTCCCGGAGACCTGCCACAGGCCGGTCAAACCCGGCAGGGCGTCGAAGCGTTCCATTTGCCAGGGTTGATAGAGTTCGGCCTCGCTGGGCAAACAGGGGCGGGGACCCACCAGGCTCATTTCACCGCGCAGCACGTTGATGATCTGCGGCAGCTCATCGAGACCGCTGGCGCGGAGCAACCAGGCGCCGGGCAACAGGCGGGAGTAACCGTGGGCATCGAGCTTCACCATGGGGGCATTCGTCCCGACCAATTCCTTGAAATGGTTCTGGTGACCCTTGGTGTCGGCATTCACGTGCATGCTGCGAAATTTATAGATCCGGAAACGCCGGCCTTTATGCCCCACCCGCTCCTGGCGGAACAGCACGGGCCCCGGTGAAACCAGCTTCGTGATGATGGTCATCACGAGTGTGCAAAGAATCAGCAGCGGCAGGGCGGCCAGGCACCCGAGAAGATCGATCACCCGTTTCCAAACGGGCAGCGCGCGGCGATCGACGCGTGTGCCGGTGGATGAACGAGGTGAAAAGAACTCCATGTGAAAAGGTTTATTTGGCCTTCCAGTCGGGGGGCACGTCAAGGACCAACCCGCAACTAGGGCATCCGCCCCAGTGTCTCCCGCTTTTTCCAGCCGACCGCACGGAACGCGCGCGGACTTCCCGGGCCGCGGTCAGTTACGCCCGGCCGCGATGTGCCGGCCGTCGCGGGCCTGCCGCGCCACGCGAACGGGCTGGCGGCGGGGAGCGCGAACATCAAGCGTGACGAGGAAAGCGATGCCGAGGCAGAGGGCGGTAAAAAGAAGATTGGTGATCATGGCCCAACCATACCGCTTTTCCTGCCCTGGCACCATCGGGGCGCCGCTGAATCAGGTGTCGGCGTTGGTCCTACAGTCCGGGTGAACCGGCGCCGGTCTCACCATTTGAAGCGGAGCAGGTCGACGGCGAGCAGCCCGGTCCCCTTCTTCACCGGGGTGGCATCCGGCGGCACCAGCTGTGGCCAGAAGCCGATGTCCGTCCGGCCCGTCGAATAAATCAGGCCGCCTCGCAGCGGTGAAAATTGCCGGGCCGCCCGGAGTTCCGCCGCCCGCCTCGCCTCGGCGAGAACATCGAACTCGAACGCATGGGACGCCGTCAC
>JBEHXD010000766.1:0-2628 GCA_048498875.1 Verrucomicrobiota bacterium | reverse complement strand
AGCTGCACAAAATTCATGGCGGCGACCGCCCAGCTGCCGCCGAGCAGCGCGACAAAAACCAGTACGACCACAGTGAGGACGATCACGGAATTGGTGGGCAGTCCAAACCCGTGCGAGAGCAATACGGCGAGGCCGAGCAGTCGCACTGAGGCGAAGGCGAGGGAAACGATTACACTGAGCAAAGCGAAAAATGCCTCGTTCCTCGCGCCAAAGCGCAGGCGCACCGCGTCAATCGCCGTCACCACGCCCAGTCGCCGGAACCGTTCGGCGAACCAAAGGTAGGCGAGCAGGAAGCCCAGCAGGTCGACCAGGTAAAAGCCGAAGATCAGGCCGCCGTGCACATAGGCCACGCCCGCCGCCCCCGTGAACACCCAGCAGCTGAAGTTGGATTGAAACGAATCGGCCCCGAGCAGCCACCACGACATGCGGCGGCCGCCGGCGAAATATTCCTCCAGGGTGGCCGTGAACCGGCGAAACACCCATCCGATCACGCATAGCAATCCCAGATAAAAAAGAATGATGGAAAGATCCGGGAGCGAAAGCATGGGGCGGCTTTACTCGGGCAGTGCATCACGCCGGCGAAGACCGAGACAAGGTTATTAGCATTTTGTTACTGGTAACAAATCAGCGGACTTTAACGCGGGCGGGCGATTCCCCACAACGTCGGCGTCGCACTTCTCGCGCCGCTGTTTGCTGAAAGCAGGCCGGCGTGAGTCCGTGACGAACACCAACTCCACCCCAACTTGCCTGCACTGAGGTTCTCCGGACCCGCGGTGACGGCAACCATTCAGACCACCATGATCCCACGATCACCGATCAAGTCGTGGCACCGCCTGCCGGTTGCCATTGCGATGCTAAGCTTCGCCCTCCCGTTTTCCTCACTGTCGGCGCAGAGCAGAACCGAAACTGCGGATTTCAAGGCAAAACCTGCGGCCAGTTCCTTGAAGCCGGCGGGGGACGAAGCCCCACTTGAGCTTTCGCCATTTGTGGTGAACGCGGCGGATGATGCCGGATACCGCGCCGCCAATACCCTGGCGGGTACCCGTCTGCGCACCAACCTCGAGGATGTGGGCTCGGCCATCCAGGTCATCACCCAGAGATTTCTCGATGACACCGGCGCCACCAATGCGGAAACCCTGCTGGTGCTCACGACGGGAACGGAAACCTCCTCCACCCGCGGCAATTTTTCGGACATTTCCGCCTCGGACCGCGATGCCAACGAAACCCCGGCCCTGACCCGGGTTAATGCGAACACCCGCGTCCGCGGATTGGGTGCGGCGGACAACACCCGCGATTTCTTCCTCACCGACATTCCGTGGGATTCCTACAATGTTGGCCGCGTGGACCTGCAACGCGGTCCTAATTCGATTCTCTTTGGATTGGGCAATCCCTCCGGCATCATCAACGCCAGCCTCAACCCGGCCGCATTCAAGAACAGCGGCAAAATCGAGACGCGTTTCGGGAGTTATGGCAGTTACCGCGGGTCGCTCGATGTGAACCAGGTGCTGCTTAAAAATGAACTTTCCGTTCGTGTTTCCGGCTTGTTTGACCGCACGGAATTTGAACAGCGTCCGGCATTCAGCGAGGATCGCCGCGGCTACGGGGCGCTGCGTTGGGATCCGGCTTTCCTGTCGAAAAATGGCAGCCACTTTAGCTTCAAGGCCAACTTTGAGGCCGGCCACATCGACCAGAACCGCCCGCGCGTTACTCCGCCCATCGATCGCATCACGCCGTGGTTCAACACCCAGCCGGTCACGATTCCGGCCAACCCGGTGACCGGTACGCCGGAGCGCACCTTCCCGGCGATCAATCGCAGCGTCTACGATCTCTACACCGCCTATCGCACCTACGATCCGGCCATCCCTGGCTCGGGCGCCGTCGGTTCGAACAGCACTCCGGTGGTGACCATCAATGGGGCCAGCGTGCGCAACCTGAACTTCCAGCCCGGTATCTCGGAAATCTATACGGACGGCGCGGCAATTTATTTTCCCGATCCCACCATCGCGAAGCAGCAATCGGGAGTGGCGGCCATCATTTCGGAGAGCACGCGCACCACGAAATTCGGCCTCAATTCGAATGGGGCCATCGACCAGTCGGTCAGCGGCGTGCCCTACGCCCGGATCATTGGCCTGACGGAACCCTGGAAGCTCGCCCAGTTTTACGGGAAGCCGTTTTATGGCGCCTACATCAGCAATTCCCTCACCGACCCGTCGATTTTCGATTTCTATCACAAACTGATTGATGGCGACAACAAGCCCTCGGAGCGCGCCTTCCGCTCCTTCAACCTGGATGCGAGTGAAACCTTTTTCGACAACCGCGCGGGTGTCTCCGTGGTATATAATGACCAGCGTTATCGCGATCGGACGGACGCGTTGTTCACCGATCGTTATCAGGCCATCAATGTGGATATCAACGCCACGCTGATGGACGGTAGCCCCAATCCCAACGTGGGTCGGCCCTTCATCAGCGCCCGTTCGACCGGCAACGGCTTCGGCATCCACACCGCCCGCGAATCGTTCCGCGCGCAGGCCTTTGGCGAAATCCGGGCCAGCGATTTTTTCGGCAAATCGTTTCTTACCACCTTGCTTGGCCGGCAGGTCGTCACTGGCGTCTCCAGTACGGACAAGT
>JBEHXD010000765.1:0-2641 GCA_048498875.1 Verrucomicrobiota bacterium | reverse complement strand
TCGTGATGATGCGGATTTTTGCGTCATATTCGATGGGCCGGAACAAGTCCCATTGCTTGCCATCGACTTCCAAGATCAGTGCCGCCTTGGCGAGGCCGGGACCAATCGAAGCCGCGATTTCACCGCCCGTCACGCCGCGTGCGAACGTCAGAACCTTGCCGTCCGGCAAGGTAATGTTCACAGTAGCGACGGAAGCGGGCGCAGACACGGGCTTTCTCCTTGTGATGTATGCTGTAAAACCGGCCGGACCATCCCCATCGCCCCTGTTTGTGTCAAGGGAAGGTTCACTTCTGCGCGCGACCGTTGAACTCGAGGCCGCTTAGGATCATTATCTCAACGCGAGGGGTCGCGACGTTTGGAGAGTATCATGAAAACGGTCACAACAACTCTAGCCGCAGCCGCGATCTCGGCGTGCGCGGCCTCGCCGGCGGCGGCGTCGCCGGTCTGTATCCAATCGCACTTGATCGATCATACGAGCGTGCAGGACTCAAAGACGGTGCTTTTCCACATGAAGGACGGAAAGGTGTGGCGCAACTCGCTCCAGAATTCCTGTCCCAGCCTCAATTTTCATGGCTTCGTGATGAACATGGGACCCGTGGACACCGTGTGCTCCAACCAGCAGAGCATCAGCGTTCTGGAGACGCATGAAACCTGCATGCTGGGCGAATTCACACCCAACACCCCGCCTGCAGCGCAGGGTGGCCAGAAATCGTAGTCAGCTAACCAAATGCGCAAAGGGCCGGAGCATGGCTCCGGCCCTTGCCGTTTTGATGTGACCGCCGCGGCTATTTGCGCGCGGAGATTTCGATCGTCACATTGTGCCGGTTCAGTGCGCGGCAGGTCATGTTGAGGCTGCGTACATCGCGGTTGTTTCCGGGCAGGTCAAATGATCGGAATTTGCCCTGGTCGAGGCGACCGACATTCAGTGTTGTGGAAGAGCCATTGCCGAAATTGATTCGAACTCGCGAGCAGCGCGCATCGTCGTTGAGCGCTTTCAGGCCGATCTTCTCGACGCTACGGCCGGCCCAGCCGGTAAAGGCAGAGTCGCTATCCTTGCGGCCTTGGAACGTCTGGCGGCCAAGCGAGACCCAATAGTTGGCATCGCCACCGTTGTTCATCGCGGGATTGCCCCAGTTGAACAGCCGCGACCAGTAGAGCATCCAGTCCGGGCTGCGGCGCCATTCGGTCTGATAACGACCTACATTGGCGGCGATAAAGATTTTTCCGCCGCTTCGTTCGTCCGAACGGCAGGTGAAGGTCACGTCGCGCACGCGCCGCGTTCCACCGCGCAAATCGACTTCTACCGGCCGATTTTCCGCAAGCATCCCGGAGAAGACCTCTTGCTGCGACCCGTCGCCGAAATGCGCGACGATGGAACGGCAACGGATATCGCTGCGATCGGCTTCGAGCCGAAGCCCTTCCATGCCGCCGCCGAAACGCGTCCACTGCGTGTCGCGGTCGGTGTGGAATCCGACGTCAACGCTGCCTAGCCGAACATAGCTGTCTGCGATTGCCGGGGCCGTAAAGCCAGCTGCGAAAAGCACAGCCATTGCGAGAATTTTAGATCGTTTCATGATGTATTCCTTCCTCTCTATGATTGTCCGCCACCAAAGCGCCCGGGGACTTTCGTCCCCTTAACATGAATGCAGCCTGAAACGTGGCCGAATGATGATTCATGCTGGCCCACGCCCCTAAACGCACAAAAAGGGCCGGAAGTTTCCTTCCAGCCCCTTTCCCTCGATCGCCGCGTGGCGGAATGGCGGTTATTTGTCCCTGTTAGACGCCAGGCGTGAGGATCCACCCACGACCATTTCGCTGCCGGCCACGGTTGTATCGCAGGAGCGGATGCCCTCCGTCCCGGCAACTGACTGCGTAGACATGAACGATACCAACGAACGCGCCCCGCTGCCGAACGCGGCATCAAAGGAGGTGTTTGCGTTCGAACAGAAAGCCTGCATGCCGTGCAATCCGCTCAACGAAAAGTCGTTGGCGAGATTGGTCTTGTAGGCATGATAGGCGCTCGCGCCGCCGTGGCCATGCGTGAAGTAATGCATCAAGGTCGCGTCGGATGCCTGCAGCTCATGTTGATAGGAAGTGACGAAGCGGTTGTATGGCGCAACGTCGTTGCAGTAGAGCGCGGCGACCATCAATTCCTGTTGCAGTGCCGCCGTCTTCAACGCCATCGCATCCTCCGCCCGAGTGCAGACCCCAGCTGCCCAGGATTGCCCCATCATCGCGCAGAGTGCCAGTAGCGCGACTCCTGTTTTCAGTGTCGTCTTCATTTGTCCCATTCCTTTTTTTGTCCCGCAGTCGTTTTCATTGCTCGTCACAGGGCGCCTGCACGGACGCAGCGGCCCATAGGCGGATCGCTGCGGTCGAGACGCGCGACAATGTCTCCGGTATCTCCGCTGCACGCGACCCAGCGAAAATCATGTTCGGCATCGGAGGTCTTGATGTTTGTATCGAGAAGTACGGCGACAAATCCATTCGCCGAGACCGAGCCGCTCTTCGAACCTGTATCGCAACTCGCCGCTGCTTCGCTGGCACGCTGGAGGCAATAGGCAACCTGAACGCCATAGGCGCAGTGGTTGCGGAAGCCGAGATTCGTACCGTCAGCATCTACGCTGAGGCAGTCTGACGC
>JBEHXD010000764.1:0-2644 GCA_048498875.1 Verrucomicrobiota bacterium | reverse complement strand
GCTTTCTGGCGTGACTGCCTACACGGTTGCGCAGCGGACGAACGAGATTGGAATTCGCATGGCGCTTGGGGCGGACCGAGGCAACGTGGTGCGGCTGGTGCTGCGCGGGGCGTTCCTGCGCGTATTGGCGGGCCTGTTGCTGGGGTTGCCGCTCGCCGTGGTTGCCGGACGACTGATTTCCAGCCAGTTGTACGACGTTTCCTTCTGGGATCCGCTCGCGCTGGGCGGGGCGGCAGGCGCACTTGCGCTGTGCGCGCTGGTGGCGGCGCTCATTCCGGCGAGTTTCGCCGCGTCCATTTCTCCGATTACGGCGCTCCGGACGGATTAGGCGGGCCTGCCGCGCGAGATGCGCGGTAGTCCCGTTTTTGCGATCCGCTGCCCTGCCCGGCGATATTTGGATATGCGATGGGTGCGGATGGATGCGCTGAGCAGCGACCTGCGGCGGGCGCTTTTCGAGTGGAGCGACGATCCTTTCCAATCGAAGGCATGGGGGCTGACGTGGCGGCCGAAGGAGCACCATGTCCTTCTCTATGAAGAAGACCGGGCCGTAGCGCACGTTGGGCTGGTGCGGGCGACCGTGCTGGTGGGAGGGGTTCCGCTGGCTGTCGGGGGGCTGGGACAAGTGGTCACGCTGCCCGAGTTTCAGGGGCGCGGATTTGGAAAAGCGTGCATCCAGGAAGCCGAGCGGGTTTTGAGGGAGGAATGGGGGCTGCGGCACGGACTGCTTTTTTGTTTTCCGCGGTTGAAGGCTTTCTATGAAGCCTTGGGGTGGGTGGCGCGGCGGGAGCCGGTATGGATTTCGCAGCCGCAGGGACGGGTCGCGTTTCCGGAATTCAGCATGGCGCGGGAGTGGGGCCTGGAGTGGCCGGAGGGCGAGATTGAGGTGGGCGGGATGCCCTGGTAGAAGTTGTGGGGACCCTAATGGATCCGCCTTGGCGCGTCCTTCTGTCGCAGTTAGCCGGCCGACGACCCGGGCATGCCGGTTACCAGCTATGGCCGGCGCATCTCCGGCTGTCGCCATACAATCCACTTTTCGATCTCGACGGCCGCGAAAACAACCGAGCTGAGGGCTATTGTCAGCGCGAGATCGGGAAGCGGAAGCGCGTTGGTCTTAAAGAAACTTTGAAGAACCGGCACGTATATTAACGCCAGCTGAAGAACAATGGTCAGGCCTACCGCGCCCGCGAGCGGCTTGTTCGACAGGAGGCCGATCTGAAACAGCGATTGGCGCTCTGATCGGATGGCCATGACATGCGCCATCTGAGACAGCGTTACCGTCGTGAACAGCAAGGTCTGCCAGTTTGGATCACCCGCTCGCCAATACCAGTAGGCGGGGCCTAGCGAAAGAGATCCGATGAGCAGTCCCACCCAGATCACGTGGCGGCCCAGGCCCCGGCTGAAGATGTTCTCGTCGGGCCGGTGGGGTGGCCGACGCATCGTGTCGGATTCCGGAGGCTCCACTCCCAAGGCGAGCGCGGGAAGGCCGTCGGTCACAAGATTCATCCACAGGATCTGGAGGGGAAGTAGCGGCAGCGGCATTCCAATCAGCGGAGCGGCAAGCATCAGCCAGATCTCGCCCGAGTTCGTTGCCAGTATATATTTGATAAATTTACGGACGTTGTCATATATGGCTCGACCCTCTTCCACCGCAGCAACCAGAGTCGCAAAGTTGTCATCCAGCAGCACTACTTGGGCTGCCTCCTTGGCCACATCCGTGCCAGTGAGGCCCATCGCCACACCGATATCCGCCCTCTTGAGCGCCGGCGCATCGTTCACACCGTCTCCGGTCATCGCCACGATGTGTCCGCGCCTCTGGAGAGCTTCGATGATCTTCAGCTTGTGTTCGGGCGATACTCGCGCATAAACCGACACCGATTCGACCGTAAGCTCCAACTCGGCCACAGACAAGCCATCCAGTTCCGGACCCACGAGAACCTGACCGTTCCCTTTGATACCTAGTTGCCCAGCGATGTACTGAGCGGTCAAAGGATGGTCGCCTGTGATCATCACAGGCCGAATTCCGGCAGTCTTACACTTGTCCACGGCCGCCGCCACCTCGGGCCGGGGAGGGTCAATGATGCCAATCATGCCCGCGAAAGTCAGATCCTGCTCGATCACCTGACCGGGGACCTCAGGGGGAAAGTCTATCCAGCGAAACGCCACGCCCAGGACACGCATTCCGTTTGCCGCCAGCATTTCGTTGTCTGTTGTAAGAACGTCGCGCCAGGTCTGGTTGAGCGGTTCAGCCCTCCCCTTGACCCAGACTGTCGAAGATATGCCGAGCATGTTGTCGACGGCGCCTTTGGTGAAGGCGAGGTAGGGCGAAATGGCCGCATCTCCGGCGAGTCCGATATCAAACGGAATCAGACCGGGATCGGAGGGGACGCGGTGGACTGTGGTCATCCGCTTGCGTTCGGATGAGAAAGGGACTTCCATTTTTCGAGGGAGCGCTCGCTCCAAGTCGTTTTTTAGCAAACCGAAACGCGCTGCCGCCGTTGCCAGAGCTGTTTCGGTTGGATCGCCCAAGAGTACAGGCGCATTCGCTCGGTCTCCACTGGTTTGGATGAGCGCGGCTTGGATGTGTGAATCGTTGCACAATGCCCCACCCGCGAGTAAAATGCCGAATCCGGATTGGCGGTCAGCG
>JBEHXD010000763.1:0-2644 GCA_048498875.1 Verrucomicrobiota bacterium | reverse complement strand
CGGCGGCGCGCTGCACACCGGCCGCAGCCGCAACGACCAGGTCGCCACCGACCTGCATTCCGGTGAGCGGCGACTACCAGTCGAAACTGACGTTGATGTCGGAATCGCTCCGCAACGACGGACGCATCTGGGTGCCAAAGAAAAAAGAGGACGCGCGCAAGGATCCCAACACGATCCCGGAGGCGGATCGCGATTATTATCTCGAACGCATCTACCCGAGCTTTGGCAATTTGTGTCCGCGTGACGTCGCGTCGCGCGCCGCGATGCGGATGTGTGACGAAGGGCGTGGCGTGGGCGAAACGGGCCTCGGCGTTTACCTGGATTTTTCCGATGCCATCAAGCGCCTGGGAGAACCGATGGTGCGCGAACGTTACGGCAATCTCTTCCAGATCTATCACGAGATCACGGCGGAAAGCGCGTACCAGACCCCGATGCGCATTTTTCCGGCGGTGCATTACACCATGGGCGGTCTTTGGGTGGACTATAACCTGATGTCCAACATTCCCGGTCTTTTTGTGCTCGGTGAGGCGAATTTTTCCGATCACGGGGCGAATCGCCTGGGCGCTTCCGCCCTCATGCAAGGTCTCGCCGACGGTTACTTTGTTTTGCCGTACACGATCGGCGATTATCTCGCCGGTCAAAAGGCGGGTTCACGTCCGGCGACGGATCGGACGGAATTCAAGCAAGCCGAGGAGAACGTGCAGGGCATGACGCAGCGTTTGCTTTCGACGAAAGGGAAGGAGCCGGTCAGTCATTTCCACAAGCGCCTGGGCAAAATCATGTGGGAGCACTGTGGCATGGCGCGGACAAAGCAGAGCCTCGAAGCCGCGCTCAAACAAATCCCGGCATTGCGCGAGGAATTCTGGGCGAATGTCAACGTGCCCGGTTCCGGCGATAGCTTGAATCAGTCGCTTGAACAGGCGGGTCGCGTTGCCGACTTCATCGAACTGGGTGAATTGCTATGCCGCGATGCGCTCACGCGTGAGGAATCCTGCGGCGGTCATTTCCGCGAGGAATACCAATATGAAGACGGCGAATGCAAACGTGACGACGTGAATTTCGCACACGTCGCGGCCTGGGAATTCCAAGGCGAGGGCAAAACTCCGCTGCGCAACATCGAACCGCTCAACTACGAGTTCACCAAGATGTCGGTGCGCTCATACAAATAACGATTTCCTTCACCATGGTCGCCAACAACAGCACCAAAACGTTCTCGGTTACATTGCGCGTCTGGCGTCAGGCAGGGCCGAACCAGCCCGGTAAGTTTGTCGATTATCCGGCGACGGATGTGAGTCCCAACATGTCGTTCCTCGAGATGCTCGACGTCGTGAACGACGGACTGACCACCAAGGGGGAAGAGCCGATCGCCTTTGCGCACGACTGCCGTGAAGGCATTTGCGGCACCTGCTCCTGTACGATCAATGGGAAGCCCCATGGTCCGGGCAAAGGCGTGGCCACCTGCCAGGTGTACATGCGCAGCTTTCGTGACGGCGACCTGATCGTCGTCGAGCCCTTCCGTGCGAAGGCGTTTCCCCTGGTCAAGGATCTCGTGACGGATCGGGCGGCGTTCGACAAAATCCAGCAGGCCGGCGGATTTATTTCCGTCCGCACCGGGGCGGCGCCGGATGCGAATTCCATCCCGGTGCCGAAGGATGATGCCGATCTCGCGATGGATGCGGCGACGTGCATCGGTTGCGGCGCGTGTGTGGCGGCTTGCAAAAACGCCTCGGCGATGTTGTTTGTCGCGGCCAAGGTTTCCCATTTGGGGCTGATGCCGCAAGGTCAGCCGGAACGCGACAAACGCGTCCTGGCGATGGTGCAGACGATGGACGAAGCCGGCTTCGGCAATTGCTCAAATCAATACGAGTGCAGCGCGGTTTGCCCCAAGCTCATCTCGCACGATTTTATTGCCCGGATGAATCGCGATTATGTGGCGGCTCTTTTCCGCACCAAGTTCAAACCCGTGGCGAACGCCACCGGGGGTTCCGGCTGATTTTCAATCGGGACGGAGTCGATTGCGGCGCGGTTCTTCCGCGCCTTTTTTGTGTCCGAAGGGCGGGGTTGAAATTTTTTGTAACTTCCCGTCCGGAACCTGGGTTCTTCGGGTATCAATCAATCGATACCATGAAAACCACCCTTATCACCCTTTTGATCGCAGCCCTGTTGGGCCTGGCGTCTTATGCAAGCGGCCGCTCTCTCGACGCGGGCGAACTCATCTCGATGTGCTTCGTCACCGGACTCGTGGCCTGGACGGCGACGATGTATCGTCGTAAGCCGGATCCCTTGGTGGTCAGTCAGCCTATCAGGCTTCCCCTCCGATCGGAAATTCACGCCTTCACGGAAAAACCGCAGCGTCTCGCGGCTTGATTTCCCCGCACCATCCGGCTTCGAAGCAATTCGAAGCCGTTTTTATTTGGCGGTCACTTTGACGGTGCCGGTGTTGCCGAGCGCCGATTTCTCGTCGTTGTCGTCGTAGATGAGCACTGTGATCTGGGAATCGATGCGATAATTTGCCGAACCCGCGGCAATCGCGTCGGCGAGCGCCCGGTTGGCATTGGCATCCAGTCCGGTGAGTTTGCTGGCGCGTCCGGCATGGTTGTTGGCGGGAAGGGCGAGCGCTTCTTTTTCGGAGATCGTGCCGAGC
>JBEHXD010000762.1:0-2645 GCA_048498875.1 Verrucomicrobiota bacterium | reverse complement strand
CTGCCGGAGCTTCATGTCACCACCTCCGCTTTCAGCAATGTAGTCTCGGCTTACGCGATTGCCGCCGGTATTTCCGGAATCCTCGCCGCGGGTTTCGCCGACCGGTACGACCGCAAGCGTCTCCTGCTGATCTTCTACACCGGCTTTGTGCTTGGCACGGCGTTGTGCGGCGTGGCCCCCAATTATCCCGTTCTGCTTTTTGCCCGCATCGTCACAGGACTGTTTGGCGGCGTGGTGGGATCCATCAGCCTGGCGATTGTCGCCGATCTTTTTCCCATCACGGTTCGCGGCCGGGTCATGGGTTTTATCATGTCGGCCTTCGCCGCTTCGCAGGTGCTGGGCATTCCGATCGGCATCTGGCTGGCCAGCCGGCTCGGCTGGCACGCACCGTTTCTGATGGTGGCGGGGGTGAGCTTTCTCGTCGGCGTGGTGATCGTCCTGCGCCTGCAGCCCATCGATGGCCATTTGAAGATCGTGGCCAAACGAAATCCCCTGGAGCATTTGTGGGAGACGGCGAAATCGCCGAGGTATATCACGGGCTTTCTCGCCACCATGCTGCTCGCCACCGGTGGATTCATGCTCATGCCTTTTGGCAGCACCTTTACCGTGAACAATCTTGGCATCCCGCTGGAACGATTGCCCACGCTCTACATGATCACCGGGGCCTGCTCCCTGGTTTTCGGTCCCCTGATGGGAAAACTGAGCGACCGCATCGGCAAATATCTCATGTTCTGTATCGCCACGCTGGTGGGAGTGGCGATCGTACTGTACTACACGCAATTGACCCAGTGCTCGTTTTGGATGCTGGTCGCCATCAGCATCGTGATGTTCACGACCATCTCGGGACGCATGGTTTCCGCGGGTGCGCTGACCTCGGCGATTCCCAATCCCGCCGACCGCGGCGCCTACATGGCGATCAACTCGTCGCTGCAACAATTCGCGGGTGGATTCTCGGCTTACCTCGCGGGAAAAATCGTCATCCAACCCAACGAGGGCCCACTGCTGCGCTATCCTCTGCTTGGGGTGGTCGTAGCGACGGCCATGATCATCACCATGCTGCTCATGTACCGCGTCTATCAACTGGTGGTCACGGATGCGAAAAAAGCGGCGATCCCATCCACCGCGAACCTGACACGTCCGGCTTCCCCTCCCAGCGGGGAAGCCGACGCGTTGGAGATGTCACACCACTCGTGATCAGACGCGTCCGCGTCCACCCACGAGATAGACGATCAGCACAATCAGAAGGACGAGGCCAATCCCGCCGCCAATCGCCGGACCGCCCAGGTAGAATCCGCCGCCACCGAGAAGGAGAAGAATCAGAAGGATGAGTAAGAGGTCGTTCATCACTTTCTGACAGGCAGTGACGAAACCCGTTCGCGTAAATCGCGTCATGATGACGACTGTCAGAATTGATTCCCCTTTCCGCAGGACTCGGTTCGGCAAAATTCACTTACCCTATGAAACTATCCCTCCCCTGCTGTCTGGCCGTTCTGGTCGGTTTCCTCGCCTCGCAATCGTTCGCGCAAACCGCGTCCGCCGAAAATCCCGCGGTGGTGCCCACGCTGCGCAACGACTGGCTCATCCGGCACAATGGTTTTGTGGCCGACGCCCAGAAAGGCGGCATCGATCTGCTGTTCGTCGGCGACTCCATCACCGACAACTGGCGCCGGCCTGGAAAAGCGGTCTGGACCACCCGGTACGAACCGCTCAAAGCGGCGAACTTCGGCATCGGCGGAGATCGCACGGAGCACGTGCTCTGGCGCCTGCAAAATGGGGAACTCAAAGGCATTCACCCCAAGGTCACGGTACTGATGATCGGCACCAACAACACGGGCCGGGACACGTCCGCCCAAATTGCGGAAGGCGTGACTGCAATCGTCAACGAAATCAAAAAACAACTTCCCGAAACCAAAATTCTTCTGCTCGCGGTATTTCCCCGGGCGGAAAAACCCGATTCGCCGCTGCGCACCAAAATTGCGGAGGTTAACCGGACGATCGCCAGGCTCGACGATGGCGGCAAGAGCGTCGCCTACCTGGATATTGGCGACAAATTCCTGCAACCCGATGGGGTACTTCCCGCGAGCATCATGCCTGATTTCCTGCACCCCAACGAAAAGGGCTACGAAATATGGGGCGATGCGATGGCGCCAAAGCTTTCAGAGCTGCTGGGGACAAAGTAGCACGTGAAGTAAAACTTTTTCCGGCGCGGCGTGTCGAACAAAGCGGTGATGAAGCAAGAACCTATCAGACGATCATGGACCGCGGGGATGAACGGCAACACCCCGCCACGCCATTTGATTCAGAGCCATTTGCTGCAGCAAAACCAGGAACGGCTGCAGGAAATGATCACGGAGGGCGTACACGAAGTTCAGGTCGTGTGCGCCACGGATCATGAATGTCCAGTGTGCGCGGCGCTTGATGGTTTGACCTTTTCCATCGAAAATGCCCCGGAATTGCCTCCGGCCAAGTGCAGCTGCATTCCCCATTGCACGTGTATTTTGACTGCGATTGAGGAAATTTGAGGGCATCCGCGCAATGGCGCGGCGGTCGCCGATGCGCGCGCCTTCGAGTGCGGAATAAATAACGACACTAGAGCATTTTCATAAAAACTGTGGTCATACACGGGACGGTTTGAACCAATCGAA
>JBEHXD010000761.1:0-2650 GCA_048498875.1 Verrucomicrobiota bacterium | reverse complement strand
GAGGGCAATCGCCCAAACAATTCCCTTGGCCAGAATCAACCCCACCAAGGCGGCGCCGACGATTTCCCCGCGCATCAGGCTATGAATGGTCTCATACCCGACGCCCAGCACCCGTGAATCGATCAACCCGCCGAGACCGACAAACAGACCACCCAACGCCGGCCACCACATCCAGTGCAGCGAAAGTTTCGCGAAACCGTCTTCACAAGCATAAACCAGCAGGGTGAGCAGACCCGACGCGAAGCCAATGCACACTCCGATCAGCAGCGCCACCGCCAGCATCTTCGGATCCAGCATGGAGTGAGCGGCCACCGGAAATATCGGCGCGTTTCCCAGTAGGGAGACCCGCACGATGGACGCCACGATTGCCGCCGTCGTCACCGGAATAAAGCTCCGGGGTTTCCATTCGAAGAGCAGGAGTTCGACCGCCAACAACACGGCCGCAATGGGGGTGGCGAAGATCGCAGCCATGCCGGCCGCCGCACCAGCTACAAGCAGCGTCTTGCGCTCCGCGGACGTGAGATGAAATAGTTGGGCAAACAATGAACCGAAGGCTCCGCCGGTTACGATAATCGGGCCTTCGGCTCCAAACGGTCCGCCTGTGCCGATGCAAATGGCCGAAGAGACCGGTTTCAGAACCGCCACTTTCGGATTCATCAGGCTCCGTCCAAGCAGGATCGCCTCCAACGCCTCCGGAATGCCGTGTCCGCGGATCTTGTCCGTCCCATAACGCGCCATCAGTCCGACGATCAAACCGCCGATGACGGGCACTACTACGCCCCAGACTCCAAAATGATGACCGCCCAAAACGACCGACTCGGAGGAGAAACGCAGAAAAAACGCGGCGTTGGTGAACACCGCAATGAGCCAAAGCAACGCCTTCGCCACCAAGGCCGCAATACAGCCGATGGGCAAGGCGAGCGCAGACAAGAACAACACCCGCCGATCGGTGGTAAAGTCGGATAGCAAGCCACGACTTTCGTGGCCAGTCATGCGGGAAGGGGCGGTCGCGGAGGCGTTTTGATCCATGGATAGAGGTTTCGTAATTGCATCTTATTAGGATATAATTCAATTCTTTTCTCGCCATGCCTGCAATGCGCCTTTCCAAAGCTCATTATGAGTCGCTTGCCGCGATCCGTTATGCCCTCCGGGGTTTCATGAATTTCAGCCGGGATGCCGCCCGAAAGGCAGGATTGACCGCCCAGCAACACCAGGCACTGCTGGCGATCAAGGGCTTCCCGGGGCGTGATTTCACGTCGATCGCGGAACTGGCCGAACGGTTGCAGCGCCGGCATAACGGTATTGTCGGCTTGGTCGACCGCTTGGTCCATCGGCAATTCGTTCGGCGCAAACCCTCGACGCATGATCGCCGCCAGGTCGAACTGCACCTCACGCCAAAGGGCGACAAAGTCATCGAGCGATTGTCCGCGATCCATTTGGAAGAGTTGCGGCAGTTCGAACCGACTCTGCGCAAATTGCTCCGCTCAATCCGCGAAACCAGTGCCACCGACAACCTCTGATCAATGGCCGCTACTTTTCATACCCACGCTTCCCCATTCTTATGACCAAAATATACAACAACATCACCGAAACGGTCGGCAACACTCCACTCGTGCGTCTCAACCGCACCGCAGCCGCGCACGACGCCAAGGCGGAAATCCTACTGAAGCTCGAATTCTTCAACCCGCTCTCGAGCGTCAAGGATCGGATCGGCCTTGCCATGATCGAGGACGCCCTCCGCTCCGGAAAGATCAACGCCGATACCGTGCTCATCGAGCCCACCAGCGGCAATACCGGCATCGCGCTGGCCTTCGTGGCGGCGGCCAAAGGACTCAAGCTCATCCTCACCATGCCCGAATCGATGTCCGTCGAGCGGCGAAAAATGCTGAAAATCCTGGGTGCCCGTCTCGTGCTCACCGAAGCGGCCAAGGGAATCAAGGGCTCCATCGCCAAAGCCGAGGAACTGGCCGCAAAGATTCCCAACAGCGTCATCCTTCAGCAATTCGCCAACCCGGCCAATCCCGCGATCCATCGGAAGACCACCGCGGAAGAAATCTGGCGGGATACCGATGGGAAAGTGGACATTGTTGTCTCCGGCATCGGCACCGGCGGGACCATTACCGGCGTGGGCGAAGTGCTGAAAGCCCACAAACCGTCAGTCCGGATGGTGGCCGTCGAACCTGACACGTCAGCCGTTTTGTCCGGTGGCCAGCCTGGCCCGCATAAACTGCAAGGTCTCGGGGCCGGCTTTGTGCCTGAAGTGCTGAACACGAAAATCTACGACGAAGTCATCCGGGTGAACGACAAGGACTCGGGACCGATCAGCAAGCAAGTCAACCAACTCGACGGCATTCCCATCGGTATTTCCGCGGGCGCCGCAGTCTGGTCCGCCCTTCAATTGGCCAAGCGACCCGAAAACCAGGGAAAACAGATTGTGGCGATCATCCCGTCGAGCAGTGAACGGTATCTCTCTTCATGGCTGTTCGCCGACGTGGGCGTCGAAAGCGATTCCGTCGACGACCTGATCGCAGGCAGGTCCTGAGAGTCACGGGCCGGCTTCGTGAGTCCCCTCGTCCGCACAGCGGAACAGCGCTCTCGCTTCATGAAATTCGTCACAAACAGGCCCACATCCGCGAGGCTTTCAATATCG
>JBEHXD010000760.1:0-2653 GCA_048498875.1 Verrucomicrobiota bacterium | reverse complement strand
GTTTCAAGTTGGAAACCGCGCAATTCCCCGTGGGCCGCGGCCCACAGCAGCTCGAGCAAATCGTTTTTGATGCGGGGCAAAACCACCTGGGTTTCCGGGTCGCCGAAGCGGGCATTGTATTCGATGACACTCGGGCCGGTGGAGGTCAGCATGATGCCGATGAAGAGCGTGCCGCGAAAGTCGATTCCCTCCGCGGCGATCGCGTCGACGGACGGTTTCACGATTTCATGCTCGATCCGGGCGAGCAAGGCGGGGGTGACCACCTCCGCCGGAGAATAGGTCCCCATGCCGCCCGTGTTTGGGCCCGTGTCGCCATCGCCGATGCGCTTGTGATCCTGCGAGGTCGGTAAAATAACGTAATCGCGACCGGAAACTACGACGAGGATCGAGGTCTCTTCTCCGAACAGGCAGTCCTCGATCAGAATCTGTTTACTGCTCGCACCAAATCGTCCCCCGAGCATCGCGCGAACCGCCTCCCCGGCTTCCGCGTGCGTTTGAGCGACCACCACGCCTTTGCCTGCGGCGAGGCCGTCCGCTTTCACCACGATCGGGGCCGGCCGGTTTTGGATGTAAGCGAGCGCGGGTGCCACTTCGCTGAAGATTCCTGCCGCCGCGGTCGGGATCTTGTACTTCAGCAGGATTTGTTTAGTGAAAATCTTCGAAGCCTCAAGGCGCGCACCGTCGGCTTTCGGCCCATAGGCAGGGATTCCCGCTTTGATCAGCTGATCCACGAGGCCAAGCGCCAGTGGCACTTCCGGTCCGACGACCACAAAATCGACTTTTTCCCGCTGGGCCAGAGTCACCAGTCCCGCGATGTCCTCCGCACCAATCGGAAAACAAGGCACTTCCTGGGCAATGCCGGCATTGCCGGGTGCACAAATAAGGCGTGGTTTTGCGGGCGACTGCGCCAGTGATTTGATGAGCGCATGCTCGCGACCGCCGGAACCGACGACGAGAATGGAAGAGGGAAGTTGAGTAGCCACGGAATGTACAGATGGACACGGATCAAGCCGGGCGTAAAGCCGAGTTTGGCGCCGTCGCAAAGGGCCGGTGGTTTCCGACGACTTTCATCCGGCCTCGTGATGCGACAGTTACAATACCTGCAGGGTCTTGCGATAGAAGCGGACCACCTCGTCGGGATCGTCGGTGAAAAGAACGTAGTCGGCGATCCATGCCGGCGCGCGTTTCGTGTTGATCATCGTCCGCAGCTGGCGGCGCAGGTCGCCCCAGAATTTTGAATTGAAAAAGACATACGGAACGCGCGGCCGGATGCCGAGTTTCAGATTGCACATTTCGATGCCGATTTCCTCGAGCGTGCCGACGCCCCCGACATTGAAGATGCAAAAATCCGCGGCTTCGAACCACTTTTGACGGAAGTGGCGGGAGGATTCCTGAAACGTGTTGAAAAAATCCACGCCGAGTTCGGGCGGCTGGGCTTCGAGTTCGAGAAAGCAGGCGCCGGTGAGTGCGCCTTTGCTGCGGGCCTGGTCGGTCGCCAGGCGCATCACGCCGCCGCCGCCGCCCGTGAGGACCCCGACGTTCGGTCCGATGAAGCCGGTGAGCTGTTCGACCAGGCGCGTGATGCGGTCGGTGTCCGCTTGTTCGATCCCCACGGCCGATCCGTAGAACGCCATGATCGTGCTTTCCTGGAATTTGCGCGCCATTTCCTCGCGTACGAAAAATCCGTGGTCTTTTTTGTACGTGTGGATGTAGAGATCCTTGGTCACGTCGTCGTACCAGTAAACCCGCACGCCGATGGCGCTGAAAGTATCGAGGCGGGCGTGCGCATTGCTGGAAAGAAAGTAGCCGTGCGTCCGCGAGGCCTGGCGGAAGATGATGTTTTTCAACTTCACGTCACCGATGCGTGTGATGAGCTCGATGTGCTCCAGCAGATCAGGGAAATAATCGATGATCAGCGTATCCGCGTCGGCCGGGGCGTTGTCGAGCGCCTGGATCATCGTGCGGCTGCCGACGGGACAGGCGTTGCCGTCGAGAAAGCGTTTGAGGTCGTCGTTGGCGCGAACGAACACCGAACGGTTTTCCATCGTGGCGCTCTGGCCGCGCACGGTGATCTTGGTCTTCGGCTTCGCCTCCGCGGTTTCCTGCGGAGGATTTTTCTCGAGGCACTTGTAAAGCTGGCTGGCCGTCGACAGCAGGCGCTGGCGTTTCTTGGTGAGGGTCTTGACCTCAGGATCTTCGAAAGGTGGCGCGCGGAAAATGTCGACCGACACCATCGGATTCACGACGGGTTGGTCGCCGGTGTTGTAGATTTCCAACATGACATTCGTGCCGAATGTCTTGATCGGATCGAGGAGGATGGCGCTCGTGTGGAGGCCGAAATTCCCTTCGCCCTGATTCAGGACCACGAAGTGCTCTTTCAGATACATGGAGCAACTTGTCAGGATGCCGGATCGGGGCGGAATCGTAAGTGGCGAGGCGTCGTGGCGGATTTGCACCTTGTCCAGAAAACTGCGGCCGGCGTTGCCGCTGACGATGTGTTCGAAATTCAGCCGCTGCAGTTTCGTGGAAAGCGTGTAGCTGACCTGGTGCGGGGTAAGAAATACGCGCCCCCGGCTGTCGATGCTGATCGTATTCGGAAGTTTGAGATCCTTCAGTGCAACGGCTACGAGGTGATCGACCTCGGCGTCATGGT
>JBEHXD010000759.1:0-2662 GCA_048498875.1 Verrucomicrobiota bacterium | reverse complement strand
GGGAAACAACACCAGGGCCGGCTCCACCTTCGAGCCGGTCAGTTTCGTGCCCCAGACCAATTCATCGCGCCAGACCGCACCCGGTTTGTAGCCGAGAACCGCATTGATTTTCTCCGAGGCGGTGGGGGTCACCATCTGGATCAGCGCCACGGCCAGCCGCAGCGCTTCCGCCATCGTCGCCAGGGAAGTGCGTAACAGCGACCGATCCTTGGGCTCGGTGGATTTTTCGAGTTTCCACGGAGCACGCTTTTCGATGTAGGCGTTGGTTTCCGTGAGGAAAATCATCGCTCGTTCGAGTGCGGTGTGAAACTGAAAACCCTCGCAAAGCGGGATGAACTCCTCGCAGGTCTTTTTCCACAGATCGCGCAAGCTGCGATCCAGGTCGTCTTCCCCATCCGCCGCAGGCACCACTCCACCGGCAAAACGAGTGGTCATATTGAGTGTGCGATTGACCAGATTGCCCAGGTTGTTGGCGAGTTCACTGACGTAACGCACCAGAAACTGTTCGCGGTTAAAGTCGCTGTCCTGCCCGACGTTCATCTCGCGAATCAGGAAATAGCGAAACGCGTCCGCGCCAAACTCCGTGACAAGATCAAGGGGATTGAGCGCATTGCCGGTGCTCTTCGACATTTTGGCACCTTTTTGGAGCCACCAGCCGTGGGCAATGATTCCACCGGGAAGCGGCAATCCGGCCGCCTTCAGCATAATCGGCCAGTACACCGCATGAGGCGGCACCAGAATATCTTTGCCGATCACATGCCAGCGCGCGGGCCACACCCCCGGTTTATCAGCGACTCCCGAATAATAATTAAGCAACGCATCGAACCATACAAACGTCACATAGCTGGCATCGAACGGCAGCGGAATTCCCCACTCGAGCCGCTCCTTTGGCCGCGAAATACAAAGATCGTTCAAGGGCTCCTTTAGAAATTCGAGCACCTGTTTTTGCCGATAGTGGGGAAAAATGAAATCCTCATTCTTCGTGAGGAAATCAACCAGCCAGTCTTGGTATTGGCGGAGCTTAAAAAAGTAGTTCGACTCGGCAATCTGGGTTACTTCACCAAAAATCTCCGGCCAGGTTCCGTCGGGATTCCGGTCCTTTTCCTGCAGGAATTGCTCCTGACGGACCGAATAAAAACCCTGATATTCGGCCTTATATATTTCTCCCTTGTCGAAGAGTTGCTGAAGAATCTGCCCGACGACCTTCTTGTGCCGCGACTCGGTCGTGCGGATGAAATCGTCGTTGGAAATGGTCAGCTTGGGCAGCAAGGCGCGAAACTCGGCACTCACCTCGTCGCAAAACTGCTGGGGCGGAATACCGCGTTTGCGGGCGCTCGCCTGCACCTTCTGGCCATGCTCGTCGACTCCGGTCAGAAAATGCACCTTGTCCCCCATCAGCCGCCGGAACCGGGCTATAACGTCCGTCAGCACTTTTTCGTAGGCATGGCCCAGGTGCGGCGAACCGTTGACGTAGTCAATGGCGGTGGTGATGTAGAACGACTCCATAAAAACGCGAAATTACGCCTGGATGGGCAAATGTCGAAGATTTTGACGCGACAGCCGCCCTCTGTTCTCCTATGAATTGAGACGCGCTGACATGAATCTTTCGACGCGTTCCATCGGTCTGGCCTTGCTTTTGCTGCTCCTTTTTCTGGGTGCGACCGTGGCGGTCCAGTGGTGGGTGGCTCATGAGACCAAACAACTCCAGCTGGCCGCCATCGAGGAACAGCGCGCCCGCCTGATTCACGCCCTCGATGCGTCCGGGCGTCCCCCTGAAAAATGGGATGCCGCTTTTCAGCGCGAACTGGGCGCGATTCTGGGAGGCTCAGTCGAATTGACGAAGATCAGCGCACCTCTGCCGCCGTCGCGCGGATTTACCGGACTCTCCTTTACGGAGAATATTCCCTCCGCTCCGGGCTGGCGGGCTCACGCCGAGTTTGCCACCCCCGCCCTGATCCGGGTTCAGGTACTTCATCAGCGCACGCTGGCCGTGATTGTCGTGCTTGCCCTGTTGCTGGCCACCACCCCCCTGCTCCTCGTGCTCTTGGGATCACGCCGCGGCAGTCTGCCCGAGGGAGCTTCGCGAGCCCCTTGGGCGGCCAGTCGCGCCAATGCCCTGGGTTTGGAACATTTTGCCAAAATCTCCAATGAACGTTCGCTCGCGCTCGAACAGGAACAGGACGCGCGGCTTCGCGCCGAGGAAAACCTGCAGGTCAACCGGACCCTGCTGACCCAATCGGTGGAGGAGCGGGCCCGGCTCGGGCGTGAACTTCACGACAACATCTGCCAGACCCTGTTCGCCGTTTGCCTCACGCTGGAAAGCGTGCAGAAAAAAAATACGCTGGCACCTGAGCTCGCGCAACGCGTCGATCAATGCATGAGCGAACTGCGCCGGCTCAACCAGGAAGTCCGCAGCTACCTCCAGGATTTGGAACCGGCCCGGTTGAACAGCCAGTCATTCAACGACGCGGTCGCCTCGATGACCGCGTCCTTCGCACTGCACGAAGGAATCCGGATCGAACATCGCCTGGACGAGGAAGCCGTGGCGCTGATTCCTCCCCACCAAATCGCCGACATCATGAATATTTTGCGCGAAGCCGTCAGCAACGGCCTGCGCCGCGATGCAGCTTCACCCAGTCGAACTCCGCGCGCGTGCGGAGCT
>JBEHXD010000758.1:0-2667 GCA_048498875.1 Verrucomicrobiota bacterium | reverse complement strand
GATCTCGACTGACTTTTCCTGGCCTGGTTCCCCGATTCGCCAGTCCACGCTCCGGGGAACGATCGACGCCACATCGGGTACATCCACCCTGAGCAACAGCCGCCATGCACCCTCCGGTTCATCGGTGAGAACCGTAATGCCGCGTTCATATAACCCGCCGCGATCTCCCACCGCAAAGTTCGCCGTGATCTTTCCGCTGGCACCAGGCGGGTAAACCTTGAGATCGGAGTCCGCTCGCAGGCAGGAACATGTCGTCTCAATGTCCCGGATTTGCACCGGCTTTGCACTGGTGTTTTTGAATTCGAAAACAACCGTGAGTTCGCTCTGAAACGGCACCGTCGTCACCGTTTGCGTATCCGTTTTCCACTCCAATGCGCGAAGGGAACCGCTCAACGCCAGGAATGCCGCGATCGCCAAAGCGGCGTGTCGAAGCGCCCGCATGCGTTATGCGCCCTGGGCAATTTTTGACAGCACTTGCGTGACTTCAGCAAATTCAGCACGCAATTTTGTGCAGGTCGCCGGCGAATCAGCCACATTGCCGCTCTTGCCCTGTAGTTCCAGTTCGTGGGCGAGCTTGGTCAGTTTGGTCGCGCCAAAATTGCTGGAACTGCCCTTGATCGTATGGGCCGCCCGCGTGAACGAGGGAATGTCCTGCTTGTTCAACGCATCCTCCATTTCTGCGATGCGCAGCGGGGTGTCCTGAAGATAAATCTCGATCAATTCCCGCAAAAAATCCGTGCCGGCGTCGGGACTGAGTTCGCGCAGGCCATCAATCGCCTGCATGTCGATGGTGGAATCATCAGGCATGGTAAAATAAGGTTGGGAGCACCGGCTTTCGCATGGATTCAGACTCCATCGGTCGATTATGCTGAAGGTTTATAAATCTTTGCGCAAGCCTTCGTAGTGGAGACGATGAACCTATTACGGGCCACCGGGCTGGGGAGCCCAAAGCTCTTTTTCTTTGAACCAAATGTTAAATTTTAAATTAACGTATCATGCAATACAGATATGTTGATATTCTCCTTGCCCCCACCGGGGAACCCGCCTTGCTGGAGTCCAACTATGGCTAATTCTTTTGTTTTCTCTTCCGAGTCTGTGGGCGAAGGCCATCCAGACAAAGTCGCCGATTTAATTTCCGACAGCGTGCTCGACGCCTGTCTGGCCCAAGATCGCTCCAGCCGCGTGGCCTGCGAAACCATGGTGAAATCCAACATGGTGATCGTCGCGGGCGAGATCACCACCAAGGCCAAACTCAATTATGAGTCGATCATTCGCGACGCCATTCGCGACATCGGCTACGTGAACAACGATGACGTATTTCACGCCGATACCGTTTTCATCAACAACTACCTGACGCGCCAGTCGCCGGATATTTCCCAGGGCGTCGACGCCAAGAAAGCCAAGGGCAAGAAAACCGCCGAGCAAGGTGCGGGCGACCAGGGCATCATGTTTGGTTACGCGTGCAGCGAGACCCCGGAGTTGATGCCAACCCCGATCATTTTTGCCCACCGTCTCGGTCGTGAACTCACGAAAGTTCGCAAGAGCGGCGCGGTGCACTGGCTGCGTCCGGATGCGAAATCCCAGGTTTCGATCCGCTACGAAAACGACAAACCGGTCGAGGTCGTGAATGTCGTGATTTCAACGCAGCACACCGCGGATGTCGAACACGCCAAGATCGAGTCTTACCTCATTGAAAACGTAATCCGCAAAGTAATCCCCGCGGAAATGCTGACGAAGAACACCGAGTTCCTCATCAATCCCACCGGACGTTTTGTGATCGGTGGACCCCAGGGTGATTCAGGCCTCACCGGCCGAAAGATCATCGTCGACACCTACGGTGGCTGGGGCCGCCATGGCGGCGGCGCGTTTTCAGGCAAGGATCCGTCCAAGGTGGACCGCTCGGCTGCCTACATGGGCCGCTGGGTCGCCAAGAATATCGTCGCCGCTGGCCTCGCCACGCACGCCGAAATCCAATTCGCCTACGCGATCGGCCACCCGCAACCCGTCTCGGTTCGCGTGGAAACGTTCGGCACCGCCAAGCTCGGCGTTTCCGACGAACAAATCACTGCGGCAGTCCAAAAGGTTTTCAGCTTCAAACCGGCCGACATCGTTTCGCAGCTCGATCTCCTTCGTCCCATCTATCGCCAGACGACCAACTATGGTCACTTCGGCAAACACGGCCTGCCGTGGGAAAAGACCAACAAAGCCTCCGCCCTCCGCGATGCGATCAAGGGGAAAGGCAAGGCCTGATCACCGCCGCTACAAATCCTACCATGGCTAAATCTTCCAAATCATCACGCGCCGCCGGCAAATCCTCTGCCGCGGACTACGCCGTCAAAGACATCGCCCTCGCTTCGTGGGGCCGCAAGGAAATCTCCGTGGCCGAGCACGAAATGCCGGGCCTTCTCGCGGTGCGCAAAAAATTCGGCGCCGGTAAACCCCTCGCAAATGTGCGCATCACGGGATCGCTGCACATGACGATCCAGACCGCGGTGCTCATCGAAACGCTGAAGGAACTTGGCGCCGACGTCCGCTGGGCGTCGTGTAACATCTTCTCGACGCAGGATCACGCGGCCTCCGCCATCGCGGCCACTGGCACGCCGGTTTTCGCCTGGAAGGGCGAGACGCTCGAAGAATATTGGGACCTCACTCTGCGCGCGATTTCGT
>JBEHXD010000757.1:0-2669 GCA_048498875.1 Verrucomicrobiota bacterium | reverse complement strand
AATGCTCGACGCCGTTGATCGCCTGCTCGAGCGGAGCGGCGACGGTGTCGGAAATCGTCTTGGGATTGGCGCCCGGGTAACTCGCGCGCACCACGACAGTCGGCGGAACGACCTCGGGATATTCACTGACCGGGAGAAGGCGGAGCGAAATCGCGCCGACGATAAAGATGAGAATCGATAAGACGCCGGCAAAGATCGGGCGCTTGATGAAAAAATCCGAGATGTTCATGTGAATGCGTGCGGTTTGGGCAAAGCAGTGGCAGGAGGAGCCGCGAGCGGCCCATTTTTGACGGCGGGGAGGAGGAAAACGCGGCGCTTAGCGAACCGCGGCGATCTTGGATCCGGAAATGGCGGGTGGCGTGGAAGTCGCGGCGACTTCGGTCACGGGAGCGACGGTCATACCCGGGCGAACCCGCTGGAGACCGTTGACAATGATCGTTTCACCCGGCGCGAGGCCTTCGCGAACGACCCGTTTGCCCTCGATGTTGGCCCCCAGTTTCACGCTGCGGTAGGCGACGGTGTTGTCCTTGGCAACCGTGAGGACGAATTTCTGACTCTGGTCGGTGCCGATGGCGCGCTCGCTGATCAGAAGCGTATTTTGCGGAGCGCCGACCGGCAGGCGCACCCGGGCGAAAAGTCCGGGGACCAGCGAGCCATCCTGATTGGGAAACAACATGCGGACGGTGAGCGAACCGGTCGCCGGATTCAGGTGGTTGTCGAGCGACTCGATGAATCCGTGGCGCGGATATCCATTTTCGTCGGCGAGCTGCATGTCGACGGGGACGCGTCCGCCTTCGAGGATCTGGTGATTGTCGCGCACGATCCGGTTAAACTTGAGCAAAGCGCTCTCATCGAGGTCGGCGTACACATAGGCGTCACCGGTCGTCACGATCGTGGTGAGCAATGTCGCATTGCCCGGGGCGCCGGAAACCAGGTTGCCCGAGGTGACGAGCGCACGGCTGACCCGGCCATCGATCGGCGCACGGACTTCCGTGTGTTCGAGATCGAGGCGCGCAGTGGCGAGTTCGGCTTTCGCCTCCGCGGCCTTGGCGCGCCGGCTTTCCGCTTCCTCGCTGGAGAGCGCGGACGCGGCGAGCAGATCCTCGGCGCGCTTCGCTTCGCGCCCGGCGACATCCGCGCGGGCGGTGGCGAGATCGAACTGCGCCTGGTACCAGCGCGGATCGATCGTGAAGAGCACGTCGCCCTTTTTCACGAGCTGACCTGACTGGAAGTGCACAGTTTCCAAATGGCCGGAAACACGAGCGCGCAGTTCGACGGTTTCGGTGGCCTCGACGCGACCGGTGATTTCCTCGAATTCGGTGACGAGTTTCATCTCGACCGGGGAGACGGTGACTTTGGGAGCCGGTGGCTGGGCCGCGGCGGCATCAGCAGCAGAGGATTTCGCGGGAGTGAGGGAAAGCGCAACCAGGGCCAGGGCGGCGGGAAGCAAGCGCGTGGAGAAAGAATTAAGACGGTTGTTCATCGTACGGGTGAAGGCGGAATGGTTTGTGTGAGTAGTGAAGGCCGGGCGGTTCAGGCGGCGGCGGATTTCGCGAGCGCGTCGGCGTGGCGCAGAATTTCGGCCTTTGAACGCAGGCCGACGAGCATGTCGGTCAGTTTGCCGTTGCGGAAAAAGGCGAGCGCCGGAATGGAACGAACGCTGAAGAGTGCTGCGAGATCGGCGTTGGCATCGACGTCGACCTTGGCAACGACGAGCTGGCCGGCGCGCTCGACAGCGATTTCGTTGAGCGGAGCAGTGAGCGCCTTGCATGGTCCGCACCAGGCCGCCCAGAAATCGACCAGCACGGTTTGCTGATGAGAGGCCTGAAGGACATCGGCCGCAAACGAATCACTGTTAACATTGATGGGATGGGATTCGGTGGTGTTCATAAAAAATCGGGTTTAATTTTTCGGGTTTGCCGGCTGCTCACTCGCGGTAGCGCGTGAGTGGCGTCTTCAACAGATCGAGGCGTACCGGGCTCCAGAGGCTGTTGTAGAGGCTCGACCCCGCTGTGAACTGCGTGGCCGTGCGACCGGACGTGAAGGCGAGCTGGCGAGCCAGCCGGGCGCGGGTGCGCGCGGCATTCAAGTTCAGCGAAGGATTTCTGGTGGCGGTGAATTTCGTTTCCATGGCTTTCAAAAAATAGGGATAGTTGACTAGTTGGTTATAAAAGAGGCGAAAAAAAGGCGCACGTGAGTGCGCGGAAGTCGGTGTTAATCAGAGTGACTCAGGATTTGGCAGCGGCTGTCTGAGCTGGTTGCTTGGCTCGCAGGAGCTCAAGGGCCATCGTGGGGAGATTTTTCAGAATATCCGGGTCATTCATGATCCGGGCCTGACTCACGATGCCCTCGATCAATCCGATCAAGGCGACGGCTTTTTGAGCCGGGTCGCACGGTTCGATCGAACCCTCGGCCAGTGCATCGCGAATGACGGACTCATAATAGCGGCGTTTCCGGCCGAGAATTTCGCGTACCTTGGCACAGACATCAATTTCCTGCGTGCTCACCTCTGAGCCGAGCGAACAAGCCGGGCATCCCAGCACCCGGCCGATCCTGGCCTTGGTTTCAGCCTGAGAGAGGTGGAAATTACTCAAGTAGGTAGTCAATCGGGTCAACGGTTCCACCGACGAGGAAAACGTGGCATCGAGTCTGGGTTTCCATTGGGTCGC
>JBEHXD010000756.1:0-2683 GCA_048498875.1 Verrucomicrobiota bacterium | reverse complement strand
GCTCACCTCCACTCCGCCACCCAAGTCCACTCCACCATACCCCGGGACTGTTCCGCATTTGCTGTCGCTCAAGTGTTCCGCATTACCTGTCGCATGCCCCCTAATCCGCCGATGAGCGTACGAAAACCGCTCGAGATAAGCGATTATCCTGAACGGCGGATTAGGGATAATCCGCCCTACCATTTTCAATCTGTTTCCGGCCACAGTTTCATTGGAAATGCTCTAAACCCAGGTGATTCCTTCCCCTCATGCGGCAATCCGGTCAGGCGTTTTTCCGGCGGTTGCCTGCGGTCTTTCCGCGGCCTCCCGCTTTCGCGACCGAACCGAAGCGGGCGGCCTGATCGAGGAGGATTGTCCGGGTTCGGGCCATGAAATCCAGAATCAGCTTCAGCTCGGCGTCCCGATAGGAACCGGAAACCTCGCCCATCGCGGTGCTCAGCGATCCAAAAATGGCCTGGGCCTCCCGGGCTTTTTTAGGGTTATAAACCGGGGTCACGATCACCCGGCGCCGGTCGGCCGGGTCGGGGGAGCGCTGGACCCAGCCGGCGTGTTCGAGTCGATCGACAATGCCGGTAATTGCGCCCGACGTGAGGCCGGTGAGCTCGGACAACCTGCCGGCACTCATCGGTCCTTCGCGCATCAGGATGTCGGCATACTTGTGATCCCCCGCGTTGAGTCCGAGGCGTCGCGACACGGCGTGGTGAAACACGATCACCGCCGTGCTGTACTGGCGGCCTTCGTCATTCAGCGCCTGGAGCAGCTGGGTTCGGGCGGCCTTCGCGTTTTCCGGTGTTTTTGGCATTGCTTTGGGGAATTGTCTTAGTCACTAAGACAATTAACCCCTCGGTTTCAAGACCACATTGCCGGCCCCACGCTCATGAGTCACGACAAGCAGACGCTCGACCAGCTGAAGATTCACCGTCCGGTGCATCAACCGCGCGGCAACACCGCCGGGAAACTGGGCTGGGTGCTGGTGGTGCTGGCAGTCGCCGCCGTGATCATCTGGTTTTTCCTGCGTCCGAAGGCAGTCGAGGTGCGCACGGCCACGGCCCAGGCGGTGAAATCGGAAGGACCGCGCACCTTGCTCAATGCCTCCGGCTATGTGACGGCGCGCCGGCAGGCGACGGTGTCATCCAAGGCCACGGGCCGGGTGCTGGATGTGCTGGTGGAGGAGGGGATGAAGGTCGAGGAAGGCCAGGTGCTGGCCCACATCGACTCCTCGAATGTCGAGGCCAGCCTCAATCTCGCCAAAGCCCAGGTCGAATCGACGCGCAGCGCGCTCGGCGAGACCAAGGCCAATCTCGATCTCGCGGAGAAGGCGCTGGTGCGCGCACAAAAAATGGCCGACGTGCAGGGCATGAGCATCGCCGACGTCGACCGCGCGTTTGCCGATGCGGCGATGTTGCGGGCGCGCCTGCTGCGTCAGGAGGCGGATCTCAAGGTGGCGGATGAACAGGTTTCAATTTGGAAGCAGCAGCTTGATGACACCATCATCCGCGCACCGTTTGCCGCCGTGGTAATTTCCAAAAATGCCCAGCCGGGTGAAATGATTTCGCCGATGTCCTCGGGCGGTTTTACCCGCACGGGCATCTGCACGATTGTCGACATGGCCTCGCTCGAAGTGGAGGTCGACGTCAACGAGAGCTACATCAACCGCGTCACCCCTGGACAGCCGGTTTCCGTCACACTCGATTCGTATCCCGACTGGCGCATTCCCTCGAAGGTAATCGCCATCATCCCGACCGCCGACCGTCAGAAGGCCACAGTGCGGGTGCGCGTGGGATTCGAAGCGCTCGACCCGCGCATTCTGCCGGACATGGGGCTCAAGGTGGCTTTCCAGGGCGCCGCCACGGAGAATCGCAGTCAACCGGCGCGGTTCATCACGGTGCCAAAAAGTGCCGTCCACCGTATCGATGACCGGGACGTGGTTTGGCTGGTGCGCGACGATCGCATCGAGCGACGCGCGGTGACGGTCGATTCCATCTCGGGCGACCAGGCGTCGCTGTCGGCGGGGCTTGACGGCGGGGAGCGCCTCGTGGTCGAGGGGCCGGAAAATCTTAACGAAGGCATCAAAGTAACGGAGAAAAAATCATGAGTGCAAACGGTGAAGCGCTGGTCCGCATCAAAGGAGTCGACAAGGTTTTCCGCCGCGGCTCGGAAGATATCAACGTGCTGACGGGTCTCGATCTCGAGGTCGCCAAGGGCGAGTTCCTCGCGTTGATGGGACCGTCCGGTTCGGGGAAGTCCACCTTGCTCAACCTGCTGGGTGGGTTGGATCGCGCCACTCGCGGCACGGTTGAAATCGGCGGCGAGCGCGTCGACCAGATGTCGGACGGAAACCTCGCCGGCTGGCGGGCCCGTCACATCGGTTTCGTTTTCCAGTTCTATAACCTGCTTCCGGTGCTCAACGCCGAACGCAACGTCGAGCTGCCGCTGTTGCTCACTCATCTCGGCAAGGCGGATCGCCGCAAGCACGTGGAGACCGCCCTCAATGTGGTCGGCCTCTCGCATCGCACAAAAGCGCATCCCCGCACGCTCTCGGGTGGCGAACAGCAGCGGGTCGGCATCGCTCGCGCGATCGTCACCGATCCCACCATTCTCCTCTGCGACGAACCCACCGGCGATCTGGACCGGAAGTCGGGCGACGAAATCCTTTCGCTGTTGCAGGCGCTGAATCGCGACC
>JBEHXD010000755.1:0-2691 GCA_048498875.1 Verrucomicrobiota bacterium | reverse complement strand
GATGCCCTCATCCCGCGGGAATGATGCCTCGCGGGGTGAGGGCACCCCGCCCACAGGAACACAGTTCGCCAGGCAGATTTGCGCGGGGGTCAGCGAAAAGCTCCCTGCAGGACTGTTTCCGCAACATTCGCGTTTATTCGCGTAATTCGCGGGAAACCTGTCTTGCCTTACCCTACCCGTTTTACCGTCAGCAACGTGTAGTCGTCGCGCAAATCGCTCGCTTGGGAAAAGCTTTCGACGGCATGAAGAATGGTGTCGTTGATCTGGGTCGCCGAGCCCGAATGCGACGCGCGCAAGGCATCCGCGAGTCGGGATCCCCCGAATTCCTTGTCGTTTTCGTTCGGCGCCTCGGTGAGGCCGTCCGTGTACAACACCAGCGTGGCGCCGGGAGAAAACTCCAAAACCTTGTCCTCGATCGCCGACTCGAAAAATTCCGGCGCAACCATGCCGAGCGGCATGCCTTCGGAACCGATGTATTCGCTGACAAACGCGCCGGTGGCATTTTCGCGCCGTGAAAACAGCGGCAGTTCGTGTCCGGCGCGTGCGATCGTCACCTGATTTTTGGTGGGATTCACCACGGCATACGTCATAGTAATATACATGCCTTCACGCATGTCGGCCGCGAGCGACCGGTTCAATTCCGAGAGCACCACGGCCGGCGACTCCAGCAACGGCGCGATCTGGCGCAGCGTGGTCCGGCAAATTGCCATCAGCAATGAAGCGGACATCCCCTTGCCCGAAACGTCCGCCACGGCCACGCCCACGCGCCCCTGGCCAAGTTGAAAGACGTCGTAAAGATCACCGCTGACTTTCTGCGCCGCGAGATAGCGCGCATCGATATCCAATCCGTCAATGCGCGGCATGGCCTGCGGCAGCAGCATGCGTTGCACGTCGCTCGCCAGCGCCAGATCGATGTCGATGCGCTGCTTGTCCGCCTGGAGTTTCAGGAAATCCGCATTGTAGACCGCGAGACCCGCCTGCTCCGCCAGCGTTTCCACGAGTGAGTAGTCGGTCTCGGTAAACGGCAGGCCATCGGACGCATTGCACACGCAAAGCACGCCGGTCAGTTTTTTGCGCACCATGATGGGTGTGGCGATCACCGAGTGAACCGTAAGCGCGGGATCATTGTGTTTTACGATGCGCGGATCGTCATCCGCCCGCACCACCAGCAATCCCTGACCCGTCGCTGCCACGCGGCCCACAACGCCCTCACCCACCGGAAACGATTCCGACTTCAACACTTGCTCGATGAACTTGGCGCGGGTCCCGAGCTTCATCTTCTGGGTGTCAGGAATCGGCCGATGCGGTGGAAAAAGCCCTTCGACGGCAATGCCTCGCATCATGTTGTCGCCGCCTTTTTCAAAAATGCAGGCGCTCAAAGCCCCGGTGCTGAGAATCGCCGCATGCACAATGCGTTGAAACAGCTCTTCACGCGGCAACCGCTCGCCCACCGCGTCGACCATGGCGTGCATGTAATCGAGCACGATCTGGCGTTCCTCCATCAGACTCTGTTTTTCCTCCTCGAGCAGCGCAACTTCCCGTTGCGCCCGCCAGTAAAAGGCGTAAACCAGCACCGCGCTGATAAGACCGCCGAGCAGGAATAACATCATGGGCCGACGCTAGCGCAATTCCACGCGGTTGCGCAAGAAAGCGAGCACGTCCTGGAACTTGGCGGCGTTGCTCGCATCGGCGCTGATCAAATTCTCATGGGCCTCGAGGACCAGTCGGGCGCTCTCAATTTCCGTCTTGGCCTTGTTGTCCAACGCCTGGCTGCCTCCCGTAAAATTCATGGGAAACGCACCGGCGTCCACGGTGGCAAGGCGGTGTAAACCAAGGTTGCGGATGAGTTCGAGATTCCGCTCACCCACCCGCGCCAGGGTGAGCACGCCCGGCGGGGTTTTCCGCTTCAGCTCAATCGCCGCCCCGGCCAGCACACCGAGAAAGGTGCTGTCCATGCTGGTGCATTGCTGGAAATCCACGACAAATCGGGTCTTACCCTGCCGGATCATTTCGGCAAAGAAATCCTTCAGGCTGCCGCTGTTCGTGAACGAGGCGCGGCCCTCGATCCGCACCAGCACCGGATCGGTGTAGGCGTCGACGAGGAAGGTCGGTTTGGCTGGGTCCGGCATGGCGATGAATGAAAACGCGGCGACCTTAACATCGCCGCGTTTGCTGGAGTCTGTCAATTAGCTCTTCGTCACAATCTGGCGGAGAACATAGGGCAAAATCCCGCCATGTTGATAGTAATCGATCTCGATCGGCGTATCGATGCGGCAACGCACAACAACATCTTCCGTCCAACCATCTTTACGGGTAATTTTCAAGGTCAGGTCCTGCTGCGGCTTGATCGCCGCGGTCAGTCCGACGACATCGTAAGTCTCGGTGCCGTCCAGTTTCAGCGTCTGTGCCGTGGTGCCTTCCTTGAATTGCAGGGGAAGAACGCCCATGCCGACCAGATTCGAACGGTGAATGCGTTCGAAGCTCTGCGCGACGACGACCTTTACGCCCAGCAGATTCGTGCCCTTCGCCGCCCAATCGCGCGAGGAACCGGTGCCGTATTCCTGGCCGGCCAGGATAATGAGTGGAACGCCGGCCTTTTGATAAGCCATCGAGGCGTCGTAGATCGACGTCTTCACTCCATCCGCGCCGATCGTGTTGCCGCCTTCCTCGCCGCCGAGTATCAGGTTTTTG
>JBEHXD010000754.1:0-2691 GCA_048498875.1 Verrucomicrobiota bacterium | reverse complement strand
AGCGAGCTTCTCGGGCGCGCCGGCGCCCGCTTCCGCCGCGGGTCCCCGCTTCGCACCCGCCGTGCCGGCCGCGCCTCCCACCCGCACCCCGGGGCTCGTGGCACTCATGCTGTTCGCAGTCCTCGGTTTCGACCACGAGCTGAAGTTGTACTTCGCCGAATTCGAAACCGAATTCAATCAACTGCAGGCCGCGCTGGAAAAGGAAGACGCGGGGCGCGCCGCTTATTACGCCCACCTTTTGTACGGACGGTGCTCTTTTATCAGCGAACGGTCACTGGAAGCGAAACTGCGGAAAGTGGAGTTTTCTTCCGCCACCGGCCGTTGGGACGAAGCGCATGCCGCGATTCCCGAGGTGAAAACGGAACTGGGCCAGCTGCGGCTCAGGTTGTGTTCCGACGACCCAATTGCTCGGCTCGAGTAAGACCGTTTACGATCGCGTAATTGATCAGCTTGGGCGTGGCATGGATATCCAGCTTGCGCATGATATCGCGCCGGCGCGATTGGACCGTGGCCGGACTGATTTTGAGGATCTCCGCGATCTCACAGTCATTTTTTGACTCCCCGATCATCGACAAAATCCGGGTTTCATAGTCGGACAAGACGCGATTGAAGGCCCGGGGATCTTTTCTGATCGAGGCACTCGATTTCCCCACGATCGGGGTGTAATAAACCTGACCGGCGAGCACGGCGCGAATCGCCGCCGTCAAAATCTCCGTACTCTGTTCGTTTTTATCGACAAACCCGTTCAGGCACAAACGCTGCACCTGTAACATGGTCCACGGATCGCGATGGGCGGAAATCGCCAGAATTTTTATCTGCACGAAATCCTGTTGCACGCGCTTGGCCAACTCAAGGCCGTCGCCGTCCGGCAGGGAAATATCCAGAAGGACCAAGTCCGGAAGATGGGTATGAATTGCAGTCCACCCATCGCGGCAACTTCCACAGCAGGGCAGCACGTCCAGCCCAAGTTCAGCGCAGTGCAGGGCAAAAAATTCGGCCACCAGTCGCTGATCCTCCAAAATGAGAACTTTGGGACGCACCGGCGGGTTCGTGCTGGAACTCGACGAGGCGACGTTGACGGTTTTCGTTTCGCATTTAAGCGCGGAATCCATGTTGTGTGTGGGGTGAGAACGTGTGGGGGTAAACTGACTTGAACATTATTCTTTTCCAACCGGGCGAAGTCGAGCACCCGCTGGCGCTGGATGACGAACGCGCCCGTCACCTGCTCACTGTCCTTCACCTCCCCGTTGGGGGTGTCTTCGACGCGGGGATTATTAATGGTCAGATTGGAAAAGGTACCGTAACCGGGATAGGAACGACCTCGCTCTTGTTATCCTTTGTTTGGGGAGAAAAGCCATCTTCCCTCTGTCCGATCCGCGTTTTGGTCGGTTTGCCGCGTCCCCAAACTGCGCGGGACATTTTGCGTGACGCCACTACTCTGGGTGTTGCGGCGATTGAGTTCGTTTGCACTGATCGCGGCGAACGGAGTTATGGCGCGTCCAATTTGTGGAAAACGGACGAGTGGGAAAAATGTGTCATAAGAGGTGCAGCCCAGGCCTTTTGCACCCGCCTGCCCACCATCACTCACGGCCAGTCATTGGCTGACACCGTTGCCGCTCTTCCACGGGACACCATTCGGTTGGCCTTCGATAACTACGAAGCCTCCACCTCGCTCACCGATTTGGACTTGAACGGCCATTCGTCCGCCGCGGTGGCGCTCGGCTCCGAACGAGGGTGGTCGCCAAGGGAACGGACCGCATTGCGCGACGCCGGTTTCGTCCTGGTCCATCTGGGCTCCCGCGTACTGCGCACCGAAACGGCCTGCATCGCCGCGATCACGCTGCTCAAAGCAAAACTCGGTTTGCTCTGAAAAGACAAACCGTGGGCTGGCGTGAACCTTTGCCCAATCGCTTCACGCAGGTCCAGTCAGGCGGCGATAACGTCAGTTCACCCGGCATCTCAAAGATCACCAGGGGATCCGCCTTTCCCACCGTCAGTTCGGTCAGCCGGGCAAATAATTTGGGCGCGACGTCAGGAATGACTGGATACGGGGGATCGATGAAGACCAGATCAGGCACCAGATCGAAAGCGACGGTGGAGGCATCGGCATTCACCACCTGCGTTGCCTCACCCGGCCGATCCATGCTTTTGCAAACGGCCGCGATATTCTGACGGATGCACGCCGCAGTCCGCGCATCGTTTTCCACAAAGATCCCCCTGGCCGCTCCGCGGCTCACCGCTTCCAAGCCATAAGCCCCGCTGCCCGCAAACAAGTCGAGGAAGACCGCCTCGGAAACCCACGAGGCAATACTGGAAAAAACCGCCTGTCGCATGGCATCAGTGGCGGGTCGCACCGCATCGCCTTTGGGTACCAGCAAAGGCACGCCCCGGGCCATTCCGCCCGTTATACGCATGGGAAACTCCGGCGCCTGGCTGGCCCCATGGTCGACCGCAGGTTAAAAGGCGGAACTGTTTTAACCGGTAGCGGTTTTATTACTAGTAACATAGCGTTTGCACGGCGCCAGCAGGTGATTTACGTCTCCGCAGCTTATGGGAGCATCTGACCTGACTGGCTCCCGCACCGCACAAAGGCAATGCCTTACCTCAGTAAACCAAGCATGTTTTTCCGACGCTTAGCCGGGCCGCTTTGTGCTGCCCTTCTGACCACCACCCATCTCGTGGCGGAGGAAC
>JBEHXD010000753.1:0-2693 GCA_048498875.1 Verrucomicrobiota bacterium | reverse complement strand
CGGCGCAAAAATTGTCAGGCCGATCAGGATCACGACCAGCGCCGCCAGCACGGAGAGTTCGCGGAAATAGCGGTTCATGCCGGGTAGCCTCTAAAGGTTGAACGCGACCTCCGGGCGCGTTTTCTGGATGCGGAGGCCAAACAACGCGTCCGGAGGTCGCGTTCCACCTGATGCAAGGCGCTCATGGTGCGTTGGGCCCTCCGCTTTGACCGAGGGCGGCGGCCATTACAAAGGGGGCGGCGCTTCCGCCCGGAAGCAGCGACGTCAATGTGCCTTCGCGCATGACGCCGATGCGATCGCTCATGCCAAGGACTTCGGGCAGGTCGCTTGAGATCATGATGACGGCCAAGCCTTCCCTGGCGAGGCGCCGGATGATCTTGTGAATTTCGCTTTTGGCGCCGACGTCCACGCCCTGGGTGGGTTCGTCGAGAATCAGCAGCTTGGGTTGAGTGGCGAGCCAGCGGGCGAGCGAAACCTTTTGCTGGTTGCCACCGCTCAGGCTCCCGCCTGGCGCGTCCGGTCCGGCGCATTTCACGGCGAGATCGCGGATGAAATCGGAGGCGAGTTTTCGTTCGCGGCCAAAGCGGAGCCAGGCGGCCGGGAAAATGCGCGGATGAATGGCCATCGTCATGTTTTGTTCGATGGGCATTTCCAAAATCACGCCGTGCCGCCGCCGGTCCTCGGGCACGTAACCGATGCCGAGCGCGATCGCTTCTCCCGGCGATCGGATCGTGACGGTTTTTCCATTGAGCACGATCTCGCCGGAATCGGCCGGCGTCTGGCCGAAAAGCACGCGGGCCAGCTCCGTGCGGCCGGCGCCCACGAGTCCGGCGATGCCGAAGATTTCGCCGCGTTTCACTTCGAAACTGACGTTGCGTACGCCCGAGGCGGAACAGCCGAGATTGCGTACCGTGAGCACGGTTTCGCCCGGCGACGATTCACTGGGGGGATAAAGCTGGGCCACTTCGCGACCGACCATGAGTTTGATCATGGTGGCTTCGGTGAGGGACTTTACGGCATGCGTGCCCACGCTGGAACCGTCGCGCAGCACGGTGACGCGATCCGCGAGAGCGAAGATTTCCTCGAGACGGTGCGAAATATAGATCACGCCGACGCCGGCCGCGCGGAGCTCGCGCACGACGGAAAACAGCTGTTGCTGTTCGCGCTGGGTGAGAGATGCGGTGGGTTCGTCCATGACGACGATCCGGGCGCCCGCTCCGACAGCGCAGGCGATTTCCACCAGCTGCTGCTCGGGCATCGAGAGCGATCGCACCTCGGTTTCCGGTTTCATCGCTGCGCCGACCCGGCGAAGGAGTTCCGCAGCCCGCTGGCGACGAGCACGCCAGTTGATCCGCCGGAACATGCCGCCCGGTTCCAGCCGCAGCCCGATGTTTTCCTCCACGGTCAGGTCGGGGAAAAGTGCCGGTTGCTGATAAATGCAGGCGATGCCCAATTGCTGGGCCAGCGCGGGAGTGAGTCCCTGGAGGGTTTGTCCGGCGACGACGATCTCGCCGCCGTCCGGTTGGTGAGCGCCGGTGATGATTTTGATGAGCGTGCTTTTGCCCGCACCGTTTTCGCCCAGCAACGCGTGGACTTCACCCGGCTGCAGTTCGAAATCCACGCCGCGCAGAGCCCGCACGCCGCCGAAGCTCTTGGTGGCACGGCGCAATGCCAGCAGGATTGCGGGGGAAGGGGGCGGGGTGGGTGACATGGCAGGGACGAAGTCCGGCGCGAGCAGCGTCGGACCTTCCGACTAGTCCAAATGAAACACTTCGGTCAGGCCGCGTGAGACCGGGCTGTTATCGGGATTGCCGGGCATGATGTCGCCCATGAATTTCCACCAGCGCTGGCAAACTTCCGTTTTGGCCACGGCCTGCCACCGGGCTTCGTCCTCGATTTCGACGTAGGCAAACAGCTGATGGGTCGTGGGGTCCAAAAAGATCGAGTAGTTGTGGCTCCCGTGGGCGCGCAGGGTTTTCGCCAGGTCGTCCCAGATGGGTTGGTGGCGGGCCGCGTATTCCTTTTCACGGCCGGGGTTGACCGACATGACAAACGCTTTGCGAATCATAGGCAGGGTAGCTTGTGGAGAACGCAGGCGGAGCGTCACGCTCAAACCGGCGAAAAAACACTAGATGAAAAATGTTGCCGCCCGCTCGAACTAGCCAAAGCCTGACAGTCAGACCATGTCTGCCCCAACACTCCGTTCGCTCGCGCGCACGCTCGGCGTTTCCCGTACGACCATTTCCGAGGCATTGCGCGGTTCCCCCCGGGTTCGTCCTTCCACCGCCGAGCGGATCCGCGCGGCGGCCGAGGCGGTCGGTTATCACCACAATCCGCTCGCGGGCGCGATCATGTCGGAATTGCGCAGGTCGCGCGGCGAATTGTTTCGCGGCGTGCTCGCGATTGTCGGCGTGGACGAACCGGATCGTCCACCGTATGCGGTGCGCTTTTATGATGAGCTCGTGCGCGGCGCCACGGCGCGCGCGGCCGAGCTCGGGTTCAAGGTCGAGCGCTTCACGGTGGATGCGACGGTGTTGCCGTTGCGGCGGCTCAACCACATTTTGCAATCGCGCGGTATCCGCGGCGTTATGCTGCTGCCGACCTGGCAGGATCCGGATTTCCTGAAACTCGACTGGTCGCGTTACGCTGGCGTGTACATGGACTACTACATCGAGCGCCCGGCGCTGCTGTGC
>JBEHXD010000752.1:0-2696 GCA_048498875.1 Verrucomicrobiota bacterium | reverse complement strand
GTACGACGCAAGCCACCCCGCCGGCCAAGCGCAAAGAAAAAGGTTTTTTTGCAATATTTCTGAATCCAATTGAACCCGCCGCGACACTCACTCTCGAAACCATCAATTCCAGTCGCCACGTCTGCAGCGAACTTCCATTCTCTCCGCGACCGCGACCCCAACCTTCCTCCAACTCCATGCACTCTCTCATGCATCAACTCCTCGCCGATATCAGCAGCATCCCCTGGGTGGCCATCGTATCCATTGTCGGAAGCTTTCTCATGGGACCGGTCGTTATCTTCATCGTCTTCCAATCCATGTCGAAGCGCCAGCAACTCTGGCACGAAACCGCGCGGATCGCCCTGGAAAAAGGCCAGCCTCTGCCACCCATGCCGGCCGATGTCGCGCCGCCCAAGGAAGAGGAAGCCAAACCGGCCAACGACGTGCGCAACGGACTCATCCTGATCGCCGTGGGCGCCGGGCTCTATATTTTCCTCGACGCCTTGGTTGGCCGGAATCTGGGTTACGTCGGCGCGATTCCCGGCTTTATTGGCGTGGCCCTGCTTTTGTTTGCAATCGGAAACGCGATCATGAAACGCAACCGTCCCCCGACCGGCCATTCCTGAAGTGAGCGATTCCGAGCTGATCGCGCGCGCCTCGACCCGCCGGGACCAGGCGGCGTTTGGAGAATTGGTGCGCCGCCATCAGTCTGCCGTGCGCCATTTTCTCCGTCACCTGACACGGGGCAACGCGGCGATGGCGGACGATCTCGCGCAGGAAACGTTTGTGAGCGCCTGGCGGAACCTCGAGGGCTATCAGGCACGTTCCAGTTTTCCGACCTGGCTCATGGGCATCGCCCACAATCACTGGCGCAACGCCCGGCGACGCCAGCAAACCACGCCGCTGGAATCGGAGCATCTCGCCCGGCTTGAACCGACACCGTCGCCAGCCCCATTGAGCGACTTGCGCGAGGACCTGACCAGGGCATTGTCGGTCATTGCGCCCGAGGAACAAACCGCCCTGCACCTCTGCTATCAACAAGGTCTCTCCCACAGCGAAATCGCCGAAGTGCTCGGCTGGCCCGTCGGCACCGTCAAAACCCATATCAACCGCGGCAAAGAAAAACTTCGTCCGCTTCTTGCCTCATGGAATCCTCAAACCTGAACAAGTTTTCCCCGGAAAATGATGACGCCCTCGAAGCCCGGTTGCGGACCCATTTCTCCGCGCCTCCACTCGCCGATGACGGGTTCTCGCAGGGCGTGCTCGCCGCACTCCCTGCCCCCGAACCCAAAGCATCCCGGCTCAGCCGCCGTTATTTCTGTCTGGGCGGCCTGGTCGCAGGCGTTTCGATCACCGCCGTGGGATTGCTTACCTCCGGAAATTCCGGGTCTGCCCTCGGGACTTTGGACCAGACCTTGACCCTCGCACTCGGACAATTGTGCACGGCCCCCATGGCGCTGGCACTGGGGCTTGTGCTATTTTCGGCCGGATTCGCCCTCCGTGGCCAATCGCGCTTGTTGCCGCGATTGTAAGCCCAAACAATTCCGGAAAGACGGTGGTCGTTTCAACCGGCAAAAAAGCCGGCTCCTTGCGGGAGCCGGCGAAAGTCACCAGGCGGGTGATCAGGCCACGCGCTCGACGATGAGCGGCGGCGGAATCGGCCGCTTGGGTGCGAGGCGGTAGGCGTCCTTGAAGTAGTTCAAGGCCTGCTCGAGCTTCGCCTCGTCGTTGTAGTGAATCATCATCAGCGGCTCGCCCTGCTTGACCTGCGTGCCGACCTTCTTGATTTCGGAAACACCGACCGCATAGTCGATCTTGTTGTGGTGTGCGGGATCCTTGCCGGCACCGAGGAGCGAAACGCCCTTCGCAATCATCGCGGCATTGATCGTGTGCACGTATCCACGCTTCGGAGCCGGGAGCTTGCGGATGTGTTTGGCCGTCGGGAATTTTTCCGGATGGTCGATGAACGAGACGTCGCCGCCCTGCGCCTTGACCATGTCCTTGAATTTTTCGAGCGCGGAGCCATCGCTGAGATGGCGCTGCACCGTCTGCTTGGCGGAGAGCGTCGAGCCGGCCACACCGGCGAGGCGGACGATTTCCATGCCGAGCTTGAGCACGAGTTCCTTCATGTCCTCCGGGCCTTCGCCCTTCAGCAATTGGATCGCCTCCTTGATTTCGAGCGCGGTGCCGACGGTGTCGCCGAGCGGCTGGTTCATGTCGGTCACGAGCGCCACGCAGCGACGCTTCATCGAACGGCCAACGCGCGTCATGGAGCGCGCGAGCTGTTTCGCCTGCTCGAGATCCTTGATGAAGGAACCATTGCCCCACTTCACATCGATCACGAGGCCTTCGGCGCCTTCGGCGAGCTTCTTGGAAAGCACGCTGCCCGTGATGAGCGGGAGGCTCGGGATCGTGCCGGTCTCGAGGCGGAGATCGTAGAAAATCTGGTCGGCCGGAGCGAGCTCGGTGGTCTGCTCGGCGATCGCGCCGCCCACGCGAGCCAGCTGGTCGACGAAATGCTGGATCGTCATCTGGCTCTTGAAGCCGGGAATCGCGGACAGTTTCTCGAGCGTCGTGATGACAAATTCCTGTTCGACGCCGCACATCATCGGGACCACGACACCGCTCGCCATCGCGAGCGCGGCGAGCACGACCGCGGTTTTGTCGCCCACGCCACCTGTGGAATATTTGTCGATCTTCGGCTTGGCGATGTGCGA
>JBEHXD010000751.1:0-2710 GCA_048498875.1 Verrucomicrobiota bacterium | reverse complement strand
ACGTACGGGTGCCAGATGAATGTGCACGACTCCGATGTGCGCGCGTCTCACGGTGCCGGATCCGTCCGCGGTGTTCGGACTCGGGTTGCTGCTCGTGATTCTCACTCTCGGACTCGCCCGCGTGGTCGTCATCGAGTGGCTGCCCGCCTGCGCGCTCGCCGGAATCGCGGCACTGGAATACGCCTGGCATACGCGCCACTTCAATCCCGCCGACGCCGGGCTTCCGCTGGTGTGGTATCTCAGTTTCTACGTCATTTTCGCCCTCTATCCGTTTCTTTTCCGCCGGGAATTCACCAAGCTCACCGGTCCGTGGGCCGTCGCCGCGCTCAGTGGCGTGGCTCATTTTTGGATCACCTATCAGGCGCTGAAACTGGGCTGGCCGTCGCTCGCGAATGTCCTGGGATTGGTGCCCGCCCTTTTTGCCCTCGCTCCGCTCGCCAGCCTGTTCGCCGTGTTGCGTGGATCGACGGCCGACAATCCTGCGCGGCTCAACCAACTCGCGTGGTTCGGTGGCGTGGCGTTGTTGTTCATCACGCTGATCTTCCCGATCCAATTCGACCGCCAGTGGCTCACCGTGGCGTGGGCGCTCGAGGGCGCGGCGTTGCTCTGGTTGTTTCATCGCGTACCGCACCCTGGTCTGCGGGCCGTCGGCTCCGGGCTGTTGCTCGTCGCGTTTACACGTCTTTTCCTGACCGTTTTTGACGAACACCTGCGCGGTGACACGGCGATCTTCAACTGGCATCTCTATGCCTGGGGCGTTGTGATTGCCGCTCTGCTGGCCGGCGCGCGACTCCTCGCACCTCCGCGTGCACGGGTTCTGGGCGTCACCGCGCCGCCCCTGTTCAACGCCCTGGCAGTGATCCTCGCGTTTTTCCTGATCAACATCGAGATCACCGATTACTTCGCGCTGCCCGGGAAACCGGTGCCCTCGTTCGATTTCAGCCATCCGCGTGATACGGCCTATACGATCGCGTGGGCGCTCTTCGCGCTGGGTCTGCTTTCCCTGGGCATCTGGAAGCAATCGCGACCTGCGCGCTTCACCGCCATCGGCCTGCTTTGCGGGACGCTGGTTAAACTTTTCCTCCACGATCTCGCCCACCTGCCTCCGATCAATCGCGTCGGTGCCTTTATCGGAGTCGCGATTGTCGCGATCATCGCCTCGTTTGCCTACCAACGCTTTTTGCCCAGCAATGAAAAGACTCCTTCCCCGCCGCCGTAAGCTTGCTGCTTGGCTGATCGGACTCCTCTCCGTCGTCCGACTCGCCGCCCTCACGCCCACGGAATGGGAACATCGGCAGAGCGTCAAAGTGGAGGCGCCCGGCCTGGTCAGGCTGCCTCTATCGCTGGCTACCTTTGACGCCGCGCAGCCCGGACTCTCCGACCTGCGCCTTCTCGACGGCACCGGTCGCGAACTGGCCTACTTGCTGGACACGGATCCGAACGAGATCGGATCGTCTTCCGCGCCAGTGCTTCGTCCGCGTTCTTTTAAAATGATCCCGGGCGACGGCGTCACCCAACTCTTGATCGATACCGGCACCGACCGCGAACTTGATGCGATCGACCTCACGTCTTCTGCGCCGTTCTTTTTGAAGGCCGCCCACGTCGAGACATCACCGGACGGAACCAGTTGGAAATCACTCGGGCCGGCCGTCCCCATTTTCCGACAATTTGGCGCCGAGCATTTTCGTTTGCCGCTCGGTCGAAGCCGGGCCGCTTTCATCCGCGTATCGCTGGACGATGTCCATTCCCGGCCGGTAGAATTCGATGGAGCAACGCTTCAACCCGCACCTCGTTCCGAGTTGCCACCGCTTCCTGCCGTGGGTGCCAAAATTATCCGCCGGGAGGAATTTGCCAGCGAAACGGTTCTCACGGTGCTTCTGGACGGACGCCATGCCCCGCTCGCCGGTCTTTCCTTTCAGACCGCGGAGCCCTTGTTCATGCGGCGGGTCACGATCACGGTCAGGGAAATCCAGGGTGCCGTCTCTGGCGAACGTCAGGTCGCGTCCGGCACGATCTACCGGGTGGCCATCGACGGAACCTCCCCGCGCGATTTGTTGCAAGTGCCGCTGGCCTTCCGCCCGGCATCGCGTGAACTGCTGGTTCATATCCACAACGGGGATTCACCGCCCCTCGCGCTGACCGGCGTGTCCGCCTGGCAGTACCCGGTTAATCTGTTCTTCATGGCCCCGACTGCGGGCGGGTACACACTGCTGACCGGCAATGCGCAGGCGACGGCACCACACTATGATCTCGCTGCTTTTGCTGGTGAGATGCGCTCGGGAAACGCCGCGCTGGTAGAGGCAGGCAATCTTGAGACCACTCCCGACTATCATCCCCGCGATTCATTGGCCGCACCTTCCCTGACCGATGTGCCGCTGGCGGGCGCGCCGCTCGACGCGCGGGACTGGACCCAGCGACGCAACGTCCAACTCGCACGAGCCGGTGTCCAGGAACTGGAACTGGATCCGCTCGTGCTGGCCCACGCGCAGACGGACTTGGGAGATCTGCGTCTGCTCCGCGGCGAAAATCAAATTCCCTACGTGCTGGAGCGGCCGTCGCTCGCGCGCAGTTTGCCACTCAAGCCCTTGCCCGCGCGCGATCCGAAACATACGTCCACCAGCATCTGGCAGGTGAAACTGCCGCAAGCCGGATTACCGCTGAGCCGGCTGGTGTTCACGTCGACCACCGCCCTGTTTCAACGGCAGTTTCG
>JBEHXD010000750.1:0-2713 GCA_048498875.1 Verrucomicrobiota bacterium | reverse complement strand
GCACCGAACTGCTTGCAACCCCCGCCTCGCTTGCATGGAACCAGGAGCTTCCCGCGACCACCGACTTTAAGCCGCGGACCGAACGCCTGCCCGTGCCCACCTCGCTCAAGCCGGGGTTCTACTTCATCCTGGCCAGTCACGATCGTGAATTTAGCAACGGCGACAACCAAATGAGCGTCGCCGCCATCTGGGTCAGCAATCTCGCTTTGGTCACCCAGACCCAACAAGGCAGTATCACTTCCCGCGCATTCGTGGTCAATGCGGCCACCGGCGATCCGATCGTCGGAGCAAAAGTGAGCATCTGGCAGCAAGACAGGGAAGGCTGGTTAAGACCTCATTTTCCCGGGAAGACCGATCAAAACGGAATAGCTGAATTTCCCACTGAAACCGGAAAGGGATTTTTGCTTTTGGCCGAATATTCAGGGCAGGCGGTTTCAAACCGCACACTCCGGATTACCTACCCGCCTCCAGTCGTCGAAGAGGAACATTCCCACACCATTTTTTTCACCGATCGCGCGCTTTACCGTCCAGGTCAGTCAGTCCACTACTCCGGAGTTTGCATTCTTTCCGACCAGAACAAGGTAAGCTACAGGGCTCTGGCGGGAAAGAACGTCACGGTCTCTTTTCGCGATCCCAACGGAACGGAAATCGCCAAGATCACCCATCGAACCAATGACTATGGTTCTTTCAGTGGAACGTTTGTCACTCCTGTCGACCGCATCACAGGCGAGATGTCGCTGATCACTACCAGCGGACCCTCGGGAAGAACCACGTTTGGTGTCGAAGAATATAAACGCCCGAAGTTTCAAGTGGAACTCCAGCCGCCCGGCGACGCGGCCAAACTCGGTGCGGTTGTTAACCTCACCGGCAAAGCTTCCACCTACACCGGCGCCGCACTCGATGGCGCGAAAGTACAATGGCACGTCGAACGCAGCACCCAATTGCCCTCCTGGTTCTGGTGGTGGCGCCTGCCTGAAACCAAAGCGGTCGCCCACGGAACCGGTGTCACGAATGGAGATGGCACGTTCAAGATCCAATTTATCGCTGAACCCGACCAGGCCGTACCCGCGAAAAATGAGCCGGTTTTCACCTACACCATCCACGCCGACGTTACTGACACCGCCGGCGAAACCCACTCCCTAAGCCGGACGGTCCGGGCGGGACACACGGCGCTAAAGGCCTCCCTGCTCGCAGAAAAATGGCAGACGGCGGAGCGTCCGGTGGAACTCACTGCGGAAATCAGATCGATCGATGGCGATCCCCAGGCGGGCAGCGGCAACGTGACGATCTTCACTCTGAAGCAACCCGCAAAAGTCCTGCGCACTCCGGTACAGCCGGACAACCCCTATTGGTGGAATAAAAACAAGGAGCCGGAAGCCGACCCCACCAATCCTGATTTTTGGGAATTGGGAGAAGCCCTCTTCTCACAACCTTTCAAAACCGACTCCACGACGGGGAAAGCTCATCTTGTCGCCGTTTTGAAAACAGGGATTTATCGCGCATTACTGGAAACAAGCGACAAGTCCGGACGGAAAGTCAGCGCGCCTCTGACTATTCAAGTCATCGATCCGCACAATAAGCACTATCTGATCAAGCTGCCGGATCATCTCTCCGCCCCCAAGTGGTCGGCTGAACCAGGCGACACCTTCACCGCGCTTTGGGGCACCGGATACGAAACCGGCCGGGCGTTCGTGGAACTGGAATGCAATGGCCGGCCAATCAAAAGCTACTGGACCTCACCGGAGCGCACTCAGGAACTCATTGAAGTGCCGGTGACTGAGCCCATGCGCGGCGGCGTGACGCTCCGGGTAACTTCGATCCACGAAAACCGCGCGTATCTCAACGAGCGCATCATAGCCGTACCGTGGTCCAACAAAGAGCTCTCGCTAAAGTGGGAACATTTCCGATCCAAACTCCTGCCCGGCCAGAAGGAAACGTGGACCGCAATCGTCACCGGAGCCGACGCCAGGCGAACCGTCGCCGAAATGGTCGCCACGCTTTACGATGCCTCGCTCGACCAGATCCTGCCTCACAACTGGCCGGAGGAATTCGAGGTTTTCCGGGAAGAAACCAGTCGGACGCAAAGCCATTTTGAAAATGGAAAACTCAACTTCCAGCCTTTCCCCGGGACATGGTATGTTCCGACGAGAAAAACGGCTTGGACATACCGGACTTGGGGCACCGCAAATATCGCCGACGCGTTGGACGACGAACAGGTGGTTTTGAGTCCGTTCATGGTAGCCACCGAATCCGCGGGCGGTTACCGCGCCAAATCCACTCTTGCTGGCACCCGGATGCGCACGGACCTGGCCGATATTGGGGCTTCTATTTCGGTCACAACGCAACAGGCTTTGCAGGACTCTGCGGGCAAACCCGGCGAAGGCATGCTGTCGGGAAAAAAAGATTCGACGGACACGCCAACCCTCGATCTTTCGCAGGTCACGGCTCGCAAAAATCTCAACGAAACCGCCTTCTTTTTCCCCCAGTTGCTCGCCGGCGAAAATGGCGTGGTGAAAATGAAATTCACGATGCCCGAGGCGTTAACCCAGTGGAAGTTCATGGGATTCGTTCACGACAAGGAATTGCGCAGCGGCTTCCTCACGGACACCGTGGTCACGGCCAAAGACCTGATGGTCGAACCCAACCCGCCACGTTTCGTCCGCGAGGGCGATACCATTGAATTCACCGTCAAGGTCGGCAATCAGACCGACCA
>JBEHXD010000749.1:0-2714 GCA_048498875.1 Verrucomicrobiota bacterium | reverse complement strand
GATGCGCATCATCGGCGGCTTTGAAGCGCCCGACGCCGGCACGATATCGATCGGCGGTGAGGACGTGACGTCGGTCCCGGCGAGTTGTCGGGCCACCTCTCCGGTGATCGCCCGGGTCGGCCACGACGCGGCCGTTGAGGAACGTGAAACGCAGGCCGGCTTCGCTGCCCTTGCCGTCGGCATTCTTGATGGGCCGGCTGTACAGATCGAAAAGCTGGCGAAACCGGCCAAACGATTCCACTTTGCCGTCCACCATGCGCACCATGTAAGGTTGCTCCCGCCCGTAAAAATTATTGGGCGAATCGAGATAGTAAGTGAGGTAAACCACATTGGCCTGGGCGCTGGTGCTGTCCGCCTTGCCCAGGATCGCCGTGACCTCATCCACGGTCATACCGATATGCAGTTTGTTGAGTTGGTCCGAAGAAGAGGTGCAACCCGTGAGGATCGCAACGGCGAACATCAGAACGAGAACCTGAATCCGTGTCTTCATAAAGTTGGGGTATGACCGAGGTTGAAGTGAGCCATTTAAAGTGACGGTCCGCGCGCCGCCCGGTTACTTCGATGCGTTGCTGCCTATGTTCGGTGTTTCGTCCCTGTTTCAAAAAATCGGAAGCGTGTTACGGATAAGGCACAAGTTTGGTTGTTCGCAGAGTGACCCTTGGCGGATACGAAATGGTAAAGAATGCCGGAAGGTCGGACCTTCGGAAAACCGTTGGAGAAATTTCCCTCGAAAGCGTGACACGGATCGGTCAGTAACGCCGGATGCCCGTCAAATCAGGGAACAGTCCGGCCGTCACCATCTATGAAATCGCCGAACACGTCGGCGTCTCGGCCGCGGCGGTTTCCTCGGTGCTGGCCAACCGGCATGTGGAGCGACGCATCGCAGCGGAAACGGTGCGGCGGATCCGCGAAGCGGCGGCGGAGCTCGGCTACGTACCCAACATGGCCGGGCGGCGTCTGCGCGCCCACAAGTCGGCCACGCGCCAGTTCGACCTTGCCATCCTGACTTCGTTCGAGGCGCCCTTGCCGCTCGTCGGCCAGGCCCTGCACGCGCTGCAGCGGGCGGTCGACGTGCAGATCACCGAGCACACCCGCTATGCGGTCGCGATCGAAATGTTTCACGCCGGCAAATTGCGCGACAAACCCGGACTGCTCGACGCCAACCGTTATCACGGCGTGATCATCACCAACACGCTCCCGGAGGACGATCAGTTTCTCGCCAAGGCGAGACTGCCCTATCCCGTGGTCGTCCTGGGCCGGCGTATTCCCAATTATTACTGCGTGCTCGAAGTCCCGGGCTTTGTCGGCCAGCGCGCAGCCGAGGTGCTGCTCGACGCCGGCTGCCGGCATCCCACCGTGATGCACGGCCGACTGCTCACCCAGGCGACCTCGGAACGCGTCACGGCATTTCAACGCGCGGTCGAAAGCCGCCTGGGACGCGAAGTACCCGCGCTGGTGAGCGATGGGCTTTCCCCCGCCGCAGCCGCCGCGGCTCTGCATGGATTTTTTGCCGACGGCGGCAAATGTGACGGCCTGTTCACCGTCACCGACAGTCTGGCGGTGGGTGCCTATCACGCGCTGCAAAAGGAAGGTTGCCGCATTCCCCAGGATGTTGCGGTCGTGGGTGTCGGCGACCACGAACTCGCGGAATTTTTCAACCCGCCGCTCTCGACGGTGGCCGGCGCCAACGAGGCGATGGTCGGCGAAGCCGTGCCCCTGCTCTTTCGTTTGTTGCGCGGCTTGCGTGAGCCTCCACGCGAAGTGGTGGTCGTTCCACCCGTATATCTGCGGGCATCGACGCAGCTGCGAGCCGCGGTTCCGCGCCGACGAAAATAAACCGGCTGACGCTCTCCGGAGGTAAGCCGTCGAGTCTTAAACGCGAGCTGGACATGTCTTGCGCCATGAAAATGAGAATGCAGTTGACGAACTGCTAAATCCATTTAGCAAACGCACTCAGCCGCCGGTCACCCCAGTGCAGTTGGATCATCTCTCCCACCTATCCATCGCTTTCGTTCATGCGCTAAATCGTTTCAGCAACTCATCGCTTATTCCGGTTTGATCTTCGACCTAATCTTACCGGGCGCCCAGGCCGGCCCCCCTTTCCCCTCATGAAACCACCCCGAAATAACACCTGTCCTTCAGCCGCCGTGCTTCCGCCGGCTGGCTCCGTACCGCCCGCGCTCTGCGATCAGAACTCCCTCCCCCGGCTCCATTCCCGGTCATCGCTTCCGGTTTTTCTGGCCGGTGGCCTGGGTTTGTTGCTTTCGCTGCCTTCCGTATTCGCCCAGTCGGGCCAGACCCCGGCGGCGCCCACGACGGCTGAGCAAACTGTGGTGCTCAGTCCTTTCGAGGTCAAAGGCGTGCCGGTGGGACCTTATCAGGTTTCCGATGCTCTGGTCGGCGGTCGCCTGCGTACGGACCTTTTCGAGTCCACCTCGAGTATTTCGATCATCACGAGCGAACTCATGGCGGATACGGCGCCACGCGACATCTTCAGTGCCGCGAAATACCTCGCCGGCATCGCGAACAACAGCTCGCAGGTCGCCGGTGACCGGGTGTCGATCCGTGGCTTCCAGGTTTCGAGCCCGAATATCGACGGATTTCCCACACCGCAGTCCGTGGTGAAGCAGGATCCCGCGCTTTATGAACGCATCGAGTTTGTGCGCGGACCCGACGCCTTGCTGGCTCCGAGCGGAAGCCCGGGCGGCACGCTG
>JBEHXD010000748.1:0-2723 GCA_048498875.1 Verrucomicrobiota bacterium | reverse complement strand
GGCGGGAGCGCTTTATCCGCGAGGCACGCCGCTGGCCCTGACAACGGCGGTTTCCGGCGCGTGCGATTGCAGCCCTGCGGCACGGACGGAAAGGTGCCATCATGGTATCAGAGTTGAAATCGGAAATCGGTCGGCTGCGGGAATTGCCAACGCACTTGGCTACAGGAATCAAGGGACAGGCGCACGTGATGCCGCACGTTTGTTCGGTGGTGACACGTGGCATGCTCGGCTTCGCGCATCCGCGCCGTCCGCGCGGGTCGTTTTTGTTCGTAGGTCCTACCGGCGTGGGGAAGACCGAAACGGCGAATCTGTTCACCGCGCATCTGTTTTCCGGCGCCGCGCCAATTCGGACCGATATGTCGGAGTATCAGCTTCAGAGTTCGGTAGAGAAATTGATCGGCGGCGACCGGAACGATCCCGGCCTCTTGGGTCGCGCGTTGCGTGGCGTGACACGCGGCACGCTGCTTTTCGATGAATTCGAGAAGGCGCATCCGCTGGTGCTCGACCTGTTCCTCCAAATCCTCGAGGACGCGCGGATCACGCTCGCCACGGGCGAAACGCTGGACCTGCGTCCGTTCTTCGTCGTCTTCACCTCCAACATCGGGTCGGAAGAAACGATGCGGATGGAAAACTCCGCCTTCGCTTCCGTGGAGCGCACCGTGCTCATGCGGATTCGGGAGCGCCTACGTCCGGAACTGCTCGGCCGCATCAACGAAATCGTCGTTTTCGCCCGGCTCGACTACGCTATCCAACGCGAAATCTGCGAAGGCATGATCGCGGGCGAACTGGCCCGCCTCGGAGCGCTGGGGCACAAGATGACGATCGATCCTGGCGTCGTGGAATTCCTCGTTCGCGAGGGGTATCACCGGACGCTCGGCGCGCGACCGATGCGAGCCGCAGTGGAGAGATACTTGCAGGATGCAGTCGCCGCCTCAGTTTTGGACGGGAACTACGGATGCGGACGAATGGTCGTTGATCCCATCGGGGAACGCCTGATTATCGAGGCGGACGGTCACGAACCCCTCGACAGCCTTGGCTCAAAGGCTGTTTCTGCACCACGACCAAAATGACTTCGGCGAAGGTTACTCGAACAAATCCTGGATCGGAACCTTCAACGCCTTGGCAATCGCCGCGAGCTCGTAGTCGAGCACCGGGCGCTGGCCGCTCTCAATCTTCGCGATTTGCGACTGGTTAGTCTGGATTCCGAGATGCGCCAGTCGTCCCACCATGTCCTCTTGCGTGATTCGCGGGCGTGCGGCCATGCGAAAGCGTTGGATGGCGGACCCGGTAACGTTGCGAAGGTCTGGGCGTTTTTTCACGGCGCGCGATTTGCGCGCGCATCGTAGGTTTATTCTTTCAGAGAATTATTCTATGGGAGAATAATCGCACCGACATGAGCACCGATTCGCAGTCGCCAAAACCACCCACTCGCCGGCTGCGGATTCTCTGTGCGGACGATCACACGATGGTCGGCGATCTACTGGTGAAGCTGATTTCCAATGCCGGCCATGAGGTCGAACGTGTCGGTGATGGGCTTGACGCATGGCGAAAAATGTCAGCGGACCTCGCGCGGTTTGATGTCCTGATTACTGACCAACAGATGCCAGGGCTGAGAGGTGACGAATTGATCGACTTGCTGCGACAGGCGGATTTTTCCGGCCGGATTATCGTTCATTCCGCCAAGCTGTCCCCGCCGGAGCTGGATCGATTTAGGGAGCTGCGCGTCGATCACGTGGTGCTCAAGTCCAGCAAGGCGGAAGAACTATTGGCGATTGTCGAAGTGTTTCACGAAAGCTGAACCACGCTTTGCTTTCTTAACAAGCCTCAAACGGAGCGTGAGTCGAACCGGCCGTCCGGGGCGGTGTCTGGTCTAGCGTCAATGGGTTGTTGCCGGATGCGATAAGTAGGTTTCTCACCTAAGCCCGAATGGAAACTATCGCCAACGGCCTGCGTCTCAAAGCTCCTGAAGAGGGAGTGTCTATGTCGAACCTGAGTTCCGGCGCAGTGACCGACGGCAGGGTAGAAAACGACGCACTCCCGTCCCCAGACGCCAGCCGCGCAGCCGTTGTCGGTCGTGATTTTGCCATCCAGCGAGATCCCCGCCGCTTCGACGAGTCGAACGAGCACGCGCATGAAGCGATAGAATTGGGCGTTCTGTTCGACCACGGCGTAGGATTTCTAACGTGCTGCGACGCCACCGGCAAAATTTGCGATCACCGCCTGGTCGCACCGGTTGCGTATTTTGTCCCGGCCAAGGTTCCGCATAGCACCCGTTGGGAAGTCAGGTCCGAAGTATTCTGCTCGCATATAAAGCCGGTGTTCTGGAGGCGACGGGTATTTGCGGGACGCACGCCAACGCTCGCGCCGGGTATCTTCGGTGCGGCGTCGCAAGACCTCGTATTTTGGGAATTCGCCGCACTTCTACGGCACGTTTGGGACGAAAGGCGGGAGGTGGAAGACGAAGCCCCACTATCGGTAGCAGATGGCCTGCTGATGCGGGCCGGAAAACTGATCTTGGGCCACGTCCAAACCGGGGTTTTGAAGGCGGAGGGTTTGTCCGCGAGTCGCCGGGCGGTAATAGATGGATTTATCGATCGGCAGATTCGATTCCATCTGCATGCCCCCGATCTCGCAAGGGCGGTCGGCTTGTCTCTCCCGCACCTGACAACGCTGCTCAAGGAGTCCACCGGAATGACGCCCCATGAATATATTACGCAGCAGCG
>JBEHXD010000747.1:0-2735 GCA_048498875.1 Verrucomicrobiota bacterium | reverse complement strand
CCCACGTCTTGGCCCAGCGCTCGTAGTAGGCGCGATGGCTGGCGAGCGTGCGCACGAGCGGCCCGGCCCTTCCCTCGGGGCGCAGGGCCGCGTCGTTGTAATTGGTAAATTCGTCGCAGAAAAGATAAACGCGGCCGTGGGGGAATGGGGTGGATTCCGAAGGTGGAACGCGACCTCCGGGCGCGTTTTCAGGATTCGCGGATTCACTAAGCGCGCCCGGAGGTCGCGCTCCACCCCGGCCAACTCTGTTCGCGTGCTTGGCGTGCCAGGCGGCGAGGGTGGTGGAATGCAGTTCCGGCAGGCTGCGTTTCCCGGCGAAACCGGAGAATTGTTTGATCCAGCGCGAAACGTCCGGCGCGGTGACCGCCCAATTGTAGAGTGACGGGAAAATCGACGCGAGGCGCATCGATTTCGTGAAATTGGCGACCAGCCGCGAGCGCAGGGGAATGCCATTGGCGTCGTAGTAGTGCTGCTGCCATTCGGCTTTCAGGCGGGCGACGTCGACATTGGAGGGGCACTCCGATTTGCAGCCTTTGCAGGAAAGGCAGAGATCCATCACGTCCTTCACTTCGCTGCTGTCCCACGCGTTCATGTCCGCACGCGACTCGGTCAGCACCTGGCGCAGCATGTTCGCGCGCGCGCGCGTCGTGTCCTTTTCATTGCGCGTCGCCATGTAGCTGGGGCACATGGTTCCGCCCATGAGGTGGGTTTTACGGCATTCGCCCACGCCGTTGCATTTTTCCGCGGCCCGCAGCACGCCCTGCGCGGTGCGAAAATTGAAAACGGTTTTGTACTCGGGCGACGGATGATCCGGGCCGTGCCGGAGCGAGGTATCCATCGGCGGTGTGTCGATGATTTTTCCCGGATTGAACAACCCGTGCGGGTCGAACGTTTCCTTCACGCGACGCATCATCGCGTAACATTCCGGTCCGACCATGAAGGGAATGAACTCCCCGCGCAGGCGGCCATCGCCGTGCTCGCCCGAGAGTGAGCCGCGGTATTTTTTCACCAGCGCCGCCACGTCGGTGGCGATGTCGCGGAAGAACCGCATGCCCTCGCGGGTTTTCAGATCGAAGAGCGGGCGGGTATGCAGTTCGCCGGCGCCGGCATGGGCATAGTAGACGCTGCTGATGCCGTATTTCTCACGCATGAGCCGGTCGAATTCCGCGATGTACGCGGGCAAATCCTCGACGGCGACGGCCGTGTCCTCGACGACCTCGCGTGGCTTGGCGTCGCCGGGAACGTTCATCATCAGGCCCTGGCCCGCGCGACGGAGGTCCCAGACCTTGTTGGTGTCGTCGCCCCACAGGACGGGAAACGCATAGCCGAGGCCGGCCGCCTTGAGCTCGGCTTCGATCGAAAGCATTTCCGCTTTGATGGTCTCCGGATTTTCGTGCCGGATTTCGATGACGAGCACGGCGCCGGGATCGCCCTGGACAAAAAAACGGTTCTTCGCCTGCTCCAGATTGGCCTTGGTGCATTCGAGGATATGGCGGTCGATCAGCTCGCACCCGAACGGCCGGTGACGCATCACGATGAGCGTGGCGTGCAACGAATCCTGGATGGATTTGAAGTGGGCGCACATCAGGGCGCCGGGCGGCGGAACCGGTTCGCAATTCAGCTCGAATTCCACGCCGAGGAACAACGTGCCTTCGGAACCGGCGATGAGCTGGCAGAGGTTGAAGGGTTTGTCGGAGGAAGGATCGAATACCTTGCACTCCATCAGGCGATCGAGGGCATAGCCGGTGTTGCGCCGGGTGACGGTCGGCTTGGGATAATTATCGCGAATGAGCTGCCGGTTCTTCGTGTCGCCGAGCAAATCGCGAATGGTCCGGTAGATTTTGGTTTCGAGTGTATCGGGGCCGGCGCACTTTTTCGAAAACTCATCGGCGGTCAGCGGCCCGAAGGTCGCGGAGGAACCGTCGCTCAGAAACCCGCGCGCCGATACGAGGTGTTCGCGGGTGGTGCCGTACACGATGGAATTTGCGCCGCAGGAATTGTTGCCGATCATCCCGCCGATCATGGCGCGGTTGGCGGTGGACGTTTCCGGAGTGAAATGCAAACCATGCTCTTTAAGCGCGAGGTTCAGCTCGTTGCGGACCAGCCCGGGTTGAACCCGGACCCGGCGGGCCCTGGCATCGAGCGCGATCACGCGGTTCATGAAACGACCGAGATCGACAACGATGCCGGAACCCACCACCTGACCGGCGAGCGAGGTGCCGGCCGTGCGGGGAATCACGCCGACGCGATGCCGGCCGGCGAAATTCACCAAGGCTTGAACGTCTCCTTCCGTGCGCGGAAAAGCGACGGCGAGCGGCATTTCCTGATATTCGGAAGCGTCGGTCGCGTAGAGCGCGCGCATCGTGTGGTCGAAGTGAAGTTCGCCGGTGAGCCGGGCGGCCAGAGCGGAGAGGTCGGCGATCGTGGGAACTGAGCGCATGAATGAAACGCACAGTAGAAACCTCCGGGTGATTTTGGCGAGTCTTTGCCGGTGCGAATGCGCAGTGGGCCTTTGCCAGGATCGCGAACAGGCGGGGTGTTTGCCATCAGCGCGCGATCTGTTCCAAGTGCGAAAAAATCGGGTTTCGCGTCTGTTCGCGTTTGCCATCTTACGACAGTCCGCAAGGATGCTTTCGGCTTTAGGACCTCTAAAACGGCAAACACCTTTATCTTGCCGCAGAAATTTTTAACCATATATAAACGAGGATGGAAAAAGAGCAGTTAATGGAAAATCT
>JBEHXD010000746.1:0-2744 GCA_048498875.1 Verrucomicrobiota bacterium | reverse complement strand
AAATCGACAAAGCCGCCCGCGTTGGCGACCGGGACGCCCTCGCCTTCGAGCGCAGAGCGGAGATCCTCGAGGAGTTCCCGATCATCGCGCGAGGGATCGCCGGTGAGCACGAGATCGACGTCGGCGTCAGCGCCACGAAAACCTGCTTCAGCCACCTGGACAAGCGGAAGCATGGGATGCGCCTGTTGTGACGAGTCACCCACCAGACCGACAAACGCATGTGCGCCACAGGCACCGAGCGCAGTCAGATTTTCCACCCAATGATCGGAATCGGTGGCGACAATATGAAGACCCGGAATCGTGAAGGTCTGGCCGTAAGCGAGCGTCGCGCGGGGCGTGGCCCCACCGAGAACAAGCTCTCGAAACTCTGGTGAGGCGAGCAAGGGATCGCTTTCGGGCAGAAGCACCGAACCACCACCAGCAATCACGCGCCGGGCGAGCCGGCCCAGCGCTGCGCTCCCCACCGGGCCGAGGGGAAGCGCGGACAACAAGCCCAGCGTGAGCGCACCAGGCGACATCTGCACGCGGGAAACGGTGGCCAGCGCCGGAACGGCCGAGGCAAACCAAGTCTCCACTTTCGCAAGCGCGCGATCGATGCCGCCATCGAGTTGCACGCTGGCCCAGCCGAATCGCTCAACGGGAATGCCCGCCTGCTCAAATTGGCGGCGCATCGCATCGTTGGGAATTTTTTCACACCCATGCTCCAGCAGCAGGGTGGCGGCGACATTGGGGTGCGTCGCATAGCCGCGATACGTACGATAAAGCAAATGGTACATCGTCTCGCCGCCAAAACCGCAGCCTTCGCTGTGAGTGAGCGCGACGAAGCGCGAAAGACCCAGTTGATCGGCCAGACCCCGGGCGTTCATGCGTTCGGCGGCGAGCCGAGCAATCTGCGCCGAGCACATGCTCGTCGGCAGCACCAGCCCGATCCGCTCGGTGGCAAATTGTTCGCCGTGGCGAAAAAGATGAAGCCGCAGTTCTCCACCCTCACCTCCAACGTGGCGGGCCCAGCGGTCCCGCCCTACCTCGATCGGCTGGCCGTCGGGTGCGGGGCGTGCGCGGATTTCGGCGACGTGCGAGGCGTCAGTTTGCCGCCAGTTGCGCCAGAGGGAGGTTTGCGAATGTCCCGCCAGTTCCCCTCGCGAGCGTTGTCCGGACGCCATGGCGAGCAGGAGTTCGAACGACTCCGCGGTGAGCGATTCGAACGATTCGCCATCGAGATAACGGCCGGCATTGATGTCCATTTCGTGCACGAGCAATTGATGGCGCCGCGTCGTGGTGGTGAGTTTGAGCGTCGGGACGAACGAGAAATTGGTGATGGAGCCATTGCCCGTCACAAAGAGGAACAGATTGCAGCCGGCGCCAACCTGTCCGGCGATGCCTTCCAGGTCGTTACCCGGACTATCCATGAAATAAAAGCCCGGCGCCCCGAGCGGATCCGCGTAATCGATGACGTGATCGATCCGGGTGCGCGGGTCTTTTTTGTGCACCGCGCCGAGCGATTTGATCGTGATATTATAGAGGCCCCGGAGCTTGTTGCCGGCGGACGGGTTGCTTTCGGGAGTGACGCCGTGCCAGCTGAGTCGCGTCTTGAACCGGGCCACCCGATCGAGCAACGCCCGCGCGATCGAGACATCCCGCACGTTCCGCATCAAATAAGACTCGGCGCCGCTCAACTCATCCGTCTCGCATAACACCCCGATCCCACCGCGACGGATCACTTCGTGGACCATGGCCCCCGCGAGAGGATTGCCCGACACTCCGGAAAAGGCATCGGAGCCGCCACACTGCAGTGCGACCCGCAATTCGCTCACCGGTTGTGGTGTCCGCGTTTCGGCGGAAACGATCGGCAGCCAGCGACGGACGATCGATTCGCCTTCTGCGAGCGCCGCGGCCAGACCGTTTGCAATACTCAGAAATGCATGGGGCACATCGGCGAGAGGATAACTGCGCTCACGCATGAAATCCGCGAGACGCGCATTGGTGATGGGCTCCACCCCATAATCGACGGCGAGAATGGCGCCGACATTCGGATGCACCATGAATCCCGCGAGCGCGCGGAGAATTTCCAGGGAATTATTCGGTTCACCGGGCCCGCCTCCTTCGGTGTGGGCGATTGCGACAATGCCATCGAGCGACGGGTGAACGCGGGCAAGCGCCTGTAGGCGCGCCGTCAGCTGCCGGGCAAAACTCGCGGTGCGGGAAGTAGTGCCGAGAATGACGATATAGTTGCGTGTGCCGACCCCGCGCCGGCCCGGCCGACGGTAACCGGCAAAGGTCCGGCCGTCGCCCAACTGGGGAACGGGTAGAGCCGGACGAAGTTGCGATTCGTCGAGCACGAAAGGTACGAGATGATCCGAAAAGTTGGGTCGCTCGGGAATAGATCCCTGAATCCGACGCATCCGCAGCGAATCAAGAATGGATTGATTGCACACATAGGTGCCCGCCGCGAGATCGACCAACGCATGACCGAAGGTTTCCCCCCACGAAAGAAGCGCTTCGCCCGCCGCAATGGCACGGACGGTGAAGCGGTGTCCTTCCAGCACCGTGTGCTCGATGGTATACGATTTCCCCTCCAGTTCGACCGTCGTCCCCGCCGCAATCTCGCGAATCGCAATGGCCACATTATCGCGCGGCGCCGGCAGCCGGCCAATAGAGGAAAAAGACACGGGAGCAGTCATCGAAGAGATACTTAATGCAGTTTGCCCACGAAACACACGAAAGGACACGAAATTAATTCCCAA
>JBEHXD010000745.1:0-2748 GCA_048498875.1 Verrucomicrobiota bacterium | reverse complement strand
GGCACGACCATCAACAAGACCGGCTCGGGCATTCTCCAATTCGGCGCTCAGAACACGTTCGACGGCGGCCTGAAGTTGAATCAAGGGAGGAGCCTCAAGTGCGACGTTTCGACCGCGGCGGAGAGTTCGTTCTTCGCTGAGACGTTCTTCAAGGCGCTCGCGGCGGCGGCGAAGTGACTGAAAAATCGCCTCGGGCGATGAAGCCAAGCGACGTTGCAGGATCGTGAGCGCGAAGCCGACCGTGCCGCGTCGTTTCTCGCTCTGAAGTTGATCGGCGAGGTTGAATTGGGTGCGGACGTAGTCCGTGACCTTGGCGTAAAGGGAAAGCTCTTCGGGCGAGAGCGGGAAAGGCAGCGTGTAAGCAAAGCGTTCCGGGAAGAGTGGCTTGCCCTCCATCGTGACAAGGCCCTCTTTCACCATCCGCCGCATAAGATCGGAAGTGTCCTGCACGTGAACGCCGTCACGGAAGCGACCCTCAAATCGGTCTCCGTCGAGCAGCGAAAGGAAGAGTTGATAATCCTCTTCCTTGCCGTTGTGCGGCGTCGCGGTCAGGAGCAAAAGCTGGCGCGTGTGTGCAGAGAGGAGTTGGCCGAGGCGATGCCGTTTGGTGAACTTCACCTCCGAGCCGAAATAAGACGCCGACATTTTATGGGCCTCGTCCACCACGACGAGATCCCAATCAACCTGAGCAAGTTTTTGTTGGAGGTCCTCATTTCGGCTGAGTTTGTCGAGGCGGCAAATGCAGAGGCTGTGCTCCAGAAACCAATTCCCGGTGCGCGACGCCTGAATGGCGTCGTTGGTCATGATGTCGAAAGAGAGGCTGAATTTCTGGTCGAGTTCGTCCTGCCACTGTTCGACGAGCGCTCCCGGTGAGACGATCAGGCATTTCGCGATGTCGCCACGGATGATCAGCTCCTTGATGAGAAGCCCGGTCATGATCGTCTTGCCGGCGCCGGGGTCGTCCGCGAGCAGGAAGCGGAGCGGCTGCCGCGTCAGCATGGTCTCGTAAACGGCAGTGATTTGGTGCGGGAGTGGATCGACGGCCGACGTGTTCACCGCGATCATCGGGTCAAAGAGGAAACCGAGGCGAAGGCGTTGGGCCTCCGAAACCAACCGAAAGAGTGCTCCATCAGCCGTGAAGGAGAGCGGGCGGGTCTTCTGAACGATTTCAAGCTGACCCTCCTGGTCGCGGAAAAGGAGCTGCGTGCCGGGTCGCCCCTCGGCGTCCGTATAAGTCACTTCAAGGGTGTCAGCCCCGTGCATCCGCGCGTGTTTCACGGTCACTGCCGAAACCGGATGAATGCCGCGGACAACACTGTTGACGGTGATTTCTTCGAGATGGGCCATAACGGAAGCGCGAAGATACCAGGGGGTTATTTGCTCGTAAATGCCATAAAATGCACGATGCTTCACTTTACAGTGAAGTATGCCTGACGACCTCATTTCCTTGGCTGGGCTCTCCATCGAACGGTTGCGCTCGTTCTGCCAAATTGTCGAAGCAGGAAGCGCAGCCTTGGCGGCAAAACGAAATGGTGTCCTTGCGGGCCAGTTGAGTCGCCAAATCAAGGACTTAGAAAAATCGCTTGGAGCCCAGTTGTTTTCGCGGGAAGGAAAGCGCCTTAAACTTACTCCCGTCGGAACGAGGCTGGCAGCTCTTACCAATGCCTACTTCGGGGCGCTGCGCGATCTAAGGGAAGCTGAAGGCCAAGAATCGAAACCTCTCCGACTGGGTGCCGGTGATAGTATCGTTCGTTGGCTACTAATCCCACGATTTCCTGAAGTGCTAGGAGCGTCTGGCGGCAACCTTGAAATCGCAACACATAGAACGGCCGCGACCCTTGAGCGATTGGAAAGCGGTCAACTGGACGTTGGAATTATTCGAGCCGACGCAGGAAACGATAGGTTAGAGTGTCTCGTGTTTCCAACCCTGCGTTACGTCCTGATGGTCCCACGCTCTGAACTTCCCGACAAGAGCGCCGCAGGTATCAACGCCGTTATGACGCTTCCGTTTGTGATGCTCACGGGCGACGGTCAATTTGTTAGAAATGTGAGCAACATTGCCACGGCCAACAATCTAACCCTTCAGATTCGGGCGCGTGTCGAGAGCTTCAGCTTGGCCGTCGAAGCCGCAAAAATTCTAAATGCCGCGACGTTCGTGCCCGCACAAGCGGAGAAGGATTTTTCGGTCGAGCAATTCACACCCGTAGCTTTGAAGGGAATAGGTCAGATGGATCGGCCTCTAGCCGTCGCGTATGATCGGAAGACAGCCGAGTTCAATACTCGTGCGAGACGGTTTTCGCTACGATTGTCGCGAGCGTTTGAATCGATGTCGCTTTCGATTGAAGCGACGAGTTCGTGAATTGTGAATGCTGCCCGGCGCACCGTTTTCTCGACCCCACAGTCGTGTTCCGGGCAAGAGCGTTCAAAACGGATTCAAATGACAAGTGATTTGCGAACCGACGAGAACCGGGAAAAGTGTTAGTCTATGCGGAAGAGTCGGCGGCACATTCTCTTGGTGGAAGACAACCGGGATGTGCATCGGGCTTTTTCCGCGTTGTTCTCCGCGGTGCATGATTGCTCAGTGCATACCGTGTCTCGGGTGCGTGATGCTCTCGGACTCACAGGGCGCCGCAACGTCGATGCCGCAGTCGTTGATCTCGCGTATGGTGCAGAAACATCCGCACGGCTGAACCTTATCCGCACGTGGCGGAAGCGTGGCGATAGTTTCCCGGTGATTGCCACGTCGGC
>JBEHXD010000744.1:0-2752 GCA_048498875.1 Verrucomicrobiota bacterium | reverse complement strand
CCCCAAGGTGGGCGAGGGAGCGCCACTGGCATCGCATTATTCTGGTGACCACCGGCTGGCATATGCCACGGGCTGTTTTGCTGTTCAAACGCGCAGGCGTGGATTGCATGATCTTCCCGGTGGATTTCCGTTCCGACGCGACGGGTTCCGTGGGACTGTTCGATTTCGTTCCCAAGGCGGAAGCGCTGCACAATACCGAAACCGCCCTGCGGGAATATTACGGCTACTGGTTTTATTCGCTGACCTTCTGGTGGAACCGGGCAAAGCCCAATTAGGTTTCATTGGCCGGTTCGGAAGTCACGAAAACCGGAATGCCGCCATGCTGGCTGTCGAAACGCTCGGCCGCCGGACCCTGTTGCCGTAACTTTTCGCGCTGCAGCGACGGCAATGATCAGGGACCCGGCGAATTGATCGCAGAAGAAGGAGCCGCCAGCGCGTAAACGTGCGCGTTTCCTTCCGCGCGCAAAAGCCGGGCGAGGGCGGCGCTGCGCAGACCGCGCCGGCACATGAGGACCGTGTTGCCAGTCGCGATTGACTCGCGGAGCTGCGCGATATCGTTCATCGGTACCGCCAGCGTTCCTGCGGGAGCCTTGGCGGAATCGAGCGTTTCCCCCGGCTCCAATAGCGCGATGAGGCGGAATTTTCCCAGTGATTCCAGTCCGGAGTGATCCAGGGTGACGGTCGCGTCAATGGCTGGTGACGATTGGTTTGTCGGAGTCGCGCTGGCGCCTCCGCAAACCGGGCATGCCGGATTGGCTTCGCGCCGGATCGAAATCGTGGAGCAATCAAGCAGGTTGACCAGCCGGGTGCTGTGGCAGGTGTCGGTGGGGGTTTGCTTCAGGAGGACTTTGAGCGCTTCGCTTGCTTGCATGACGCCGAGTGTGCCCACCGCGGGACCGAAAACGGCTCCGCCCGCACAATTGCCCGCGGCCGCGTCCAACTCGGAGACGGGGCGATTTTGATGCAGGCAATGCAGGCAACCGCCCTGAGTTCCCCGCTGAAACACATCGAGAGTGCCTTCGAAGCGGTGCACGGCGGCCTGTACGAGCGGGATGCCGGCGGAAAAACAGGCGTCGTGCAAAACGAAGCGCGTGGCGAAATTGTCGGTGCAATCGAGCACCACGGTTCGGCCGGCAACGAGCGTGCGCGCATTTTGCGCGGTGAACTCGGCTGCGAGCGCCTCAATCTGAATAAACGGATTGCGCGCACGAAGCGCCGCGGCCGCGGCTTCCGCCTTGTTGAGTCCCAGGTCGTCGGTGGTGAAGAGAATCTGCCGGTGCAGGTTTGAGATTTCGACCTTTCCGCTGTCGACCAGCGTGATTTGTCCCACGCCCGCGCCGGCCAGATAGAGTGCGGCCGGGCAACCCAGGCCACCGATCCCGACGATAAGTACCCGCGATTCGGTGAGAAGTTTTTGTCCCGGATCGCCGACTTCAGGCAAAACGGTCTGGCGTGAATAGTAGTCGGCGGGCTGGGGGCCGCGCGCGATCGCCTCGGCGGAACAATTCACCCACTCGGCGGCACCGTCCGGATGGAATTCCTTTTTCCAGACGGGCAGGCGGCGTTTGATTTCCTCGATGGCCTGGCGGCACGCCAGAAACGCCGTGGCCCGATGGGCCGAGGAAACGCCGATCCATACCGCGAGATCGCCCACGCGCAGCGCACCGGTCCGGTGTACGCAGTAGATTGCGCAGCCCTGGAATCGTTGTTCGATTTCCGCGATGATCGATGAGCCCTCGAGTTTCGCCATCGCGTCGAATGCCTCGTAATGCAGTTCGCGCACAGGCTGGCCGAGATGGTGATCGCGCACCCAGCCTTCGAATACGACGCATGCCCCGGCTTCCGGGCGCACCAGCTTCGCGCGTAACGCGGCGCTGTCGATGGGATGGTCGGTCAGTTCAAACATTGAAATTATCCACCGGCAATCGGCGGAATGAATACCACCTGATCACCGGCCTTCAAGGGCGTGTCCATCGGGACGTAGCGTTCGTTGATCGCCACCCGCAGTAATTTCGGATCGAAGATCAGTTGGTGGCTCGCTTGTAACTCCCGGTAAAGATCACCCGCGGTGGTGGCGGCGGTTTCGAGGTTGAGCGACGAGATCCCGGCCTGCTCGCGCAGGACGGCAAAAAAACGAATGCGAATGGTGCGTATATCGGCCATGGCGAGGATCAGCCGCCGATTTCGGACATGCCGCGCGACACCGCCATCACATCCTGCGCGAGCCCGTGGCCCCACGGTTTTTGATGCACGGCCCGGCAAATGAATTCGGCGAGTTCATCGTCACTTGCGCCTCCGCGAAGCAGTGGGCGCAGATCGGCCTCGTTGTCGCGCAGCAGGCAGAGGCGCAAAATCCCGTCGGCGGTCAGTCGCAGGCGGTTGCAGTCCGCGCAGAAGGGTTTTGACACGGGGCTGATAAAGCCAATCTGGCCGGCGGCACCCGGGATTCGGAACAGACGGGCTTCACCATCCAGTTTGCCGCCGTCCACCAGCTCAAGCGCGCCAAATTCCCGGGTGAGAACTTCCAGCAATTCGTCTTCGTCGACGATGCTCTTCTTCTGAAAGCTCGCGTTATTGCCGAAGGGCATTTGTTCGATGAAGCGCACCTGCCAGGGCTGATCGAGTGTGAAGCGGGCGAGGGCGATCACATCGTCGTGATCGTTGGTGCCGCGGCTGACCACTGCGTTGAGTTTGATCCGCAGTCCCGCGGTCGCTGCCGCGTTAAGACCGGCCAACACTTCCGGCAGTTTTC
>JBEHXD010000743.1:0-2758 GCA_048498875.1 Verrucomicrobiota bacterium | reverse complement strand
GTTGACGGAATGGTTTGTTTTTGGTCGTCCCCAACTGACTTTGGATCGAATGTAGCAGCTGTGGTTACACGGCTGGCCAGCGGTGTGACCACCGCGGCTACTTTGGGACCCGGTTGAATTCTGCTGTGCTTTCGCCGCGCTTCGTGTTGTTTCGCCGCGATGAGAGAGATGTGTTATCGCTGTTTCTGGCCGGCTTCGCTTTGCTGGTGTCCGTCGCTTTTTCCCATGGAGACGCGCACCCGCTTTGTGTTCCTGATGAGCCCGAAGGAGTTCAAGCAGGAGAAAGCCGGCACCGGCCGGCTCACGCAGCTTTGCCTGTCCAACAGCGAACTGCACATGGGTGAGAATTTCGACACGAACGAAGCGGTGCAGGCCCTGATTCAGGATGCGCAGAACTTTCCCGTGCTGCTCTATCCGGGAGTGACCGCGCGCAATCTTTCGAAAGGCGATCTTACGCCTGCTGATCTGGGCGGACGGCGGCTGGTGGTTTTTCTCATCGATGCGACCTGGGGCGGTGCGAGAAAATTGCTTCGACTCAGCCCGAGCCTGCAGCGGTTGCCGCGCATTATGTTCCTGCCTTCGGCACCGAGTCGTTACGTGATCAAGCAGCAACCGCAGGAAGGGTGTCTTTCCACGCTCGAGGCAGTACATGAACTGCTGATGGTGCTCGAGCGCTCGGGTTTGGATCGCTACGACCAACCCACGCAGTTGTTGGACGTGTTCCAGCGAATGCAGGATTTTCAGCTTAAATGTGCGGCTGATCTGACGCGTCCGGGTTATCGACGTCGAGCCTATCGCACTCCCGAGGAGCGGCTCGGACCCCAGGGGCGGGTCGGTAAGCGGCGCATGAAATTTTTGAAGCTGGAAACAGAGGGATCGCCTGAAAACCCGACGAGCGTCTGAGGACGGACATTTTCCGCGGCAGAGCCTGGGTCTACGGGGCGCCCATGCCTCGCGGGGTGAGGGCACCCCGCCCACAATCGATGTTTACCGGCCGGGAATTCCGGAACCAGTCGGAGTGAAATCCTACTATATTTCATATCCGCCCTATTCCCCATGAAAATTGAACCTGCTTCCTCCGCCACCGTAGAAGAATCTTCGGTTGTTCCCTTCACTTCGCCCGCCGAAACCGCCGCCGAGAAGAAACTCGTGAAACGCCGCACCACGGGTGGCGCCACGGGTGCCGTGGTCGGGGCCATCGTGGCCGGACCGATTGGCGCGATTGTCGGTGGTGCGCTGGGGGTGGTGGTTGGTGGTGCGACCGCGACTCCGCCGCGAAAAAGCAAGAAATCGTCTCTCAAGTCCGCGGCCAAGAAACCGGTCAAAAAGGCCAAGCGTGCAGTTAAAGCGGTCGCCAAAAAAGTAGCGCGTGCGACCAGCAAAGCCCGCTCCAAGACCAAGCAGGCTGTAAAGCGCGCACCCGCCAAAGCTAAAAAAGCACTCCGCCGCGCTGCGAAACCAGCGTCGAAGAAGCCGTCCGCAAAAAGCCGGGCGCGGCGTTAGTCCGGCTGTTTCAATCGGGTGACACCCGAACAGGGAGCGCGAGGCGATGAGCAAGGCTTTTACGAAGGAAGATGACCTCGGCGACCTTCCCGCGATTCCCCGCCCGGTGTCGCCACTTCCCGTTGGAACGAAGAATTATCTTACGTCTGGCGGCTTTCGCGCGCTGCAACAGGAGCTCGTGGAATTACGGGAAACCCGGCGTCCGCCCTTGGTCCCCCTCGCGCAGCGGGACAGCGAGGCCTTGGCCGAGTTGCTCGCCTTGGATCAACGTATCGCTTACCTCGAAAACAGCCTGAGAACGGCGGAAGTGGTGCCTGCGCCTCCGGTGAGCGACGACCGGGTTCGCTTCGGTGCGACCGTGATCGTGCGAAGCGATAAAGGAGTGGAAACCAAATACCGCATCGTCGGGGTCGACGAGACCAACCTCGATCGCAATTGGGTCAGCTGGCAGTCACCGATCGCGGGCGCGCTTTTAAATGCTCCGCTTCACGGGCGCGTTTCGTTTAAGTTTCCCTCGGGACAAACCGAATTGGAAATCACGGACGTCGCCTACGAGTAGCGGCGCGAATTGCCTCAAGGCAGTTCCTTGAGGCGGATGCGGCGGTATTCCATCTGTCCGCGATCGCCTTCCAGACCGATCGGGCCAGAGGCGGGGATTTTCATCGCGTCTTCCAGCACCTCGCCATTGCAGGTGCAGTGGGCGACATTTCCTTTCACCGTGATTTCAATCTCGTTCCAGTCACCGGCCTTGTAGTGCTGCAGCTGTTTGTAGGGGCCGGCGAGCAGGTAGTCGCGACACTGAAGCTGGGGACCGCGAACATAAATGCCGCTGTCCGTGTTGGGCGTGGCGCGGAATTCCAGGCGCAGCACGAAGTCCTTGCCGAATTCCTGCTGGGTCCAGAGCTGTTGAATCTTCCGGTATTCCGGGGGACTGGTGACCACGAGGCGGCCGTTGATGGCGCGATAGCGATTTTCGGGCGTGATTTTTTTGCCGTCAAAATTTACCGGTTCCGTCACGACCGGCCACGCTGCAGCCTCCGGATCGGATTTCTGCCAGCGTTCGGCGGAAGCGATGTCCTCTTTGGTGGTTGGACGGTAACCCCAACCCGTGAGATCTTTTCCATTGAAGAGGTTCACGAATCCCGGCTCGGGTTGAAACGAGTCGGCGGCGGTGTCGAGGAAACCGAGCGTGGCCAACGCAGGCTTGAGGGCCCCGGTCCATTTGGCGTAGCCGGCATCGTTCGGATGCAGGTGG
>JBEHXD010000742.1:0-2781 GCA_048498875.1 Verrucomicrobiota bacterium | reverse complement strand
GCCACGCTCGGCCGGCGCGCGGCGAACGCCACCTTTCACACCTCGCATGCCGCTGATCGCTGTAGCGGCGTCACCTGGGCCGTCGATCTCACGCCGCTGGTACAAGACGACACGCTGTCGCTGGAGCAATTCACCCTGGCCTACGTGGACCGATTGCGCGCCGATGTCGCCGCAAGAATCCGCAAATTCAGCTGAAGGATTGGCCACGAAAAGTCACGAAAAGGCACAAAAAATCAACTGACTCTGCCCATCAGATATTTTTTCACCGAAAGCACTGGCGCACCAAAATTAATCAGTAAGCCAGTTTCGATTCGGGAGGAATGAAGATAGCCTAGGATTTGTGCGACATGTTCGTCGGCAATTGCCCTGACCGCCTTGAGCTCCACCACCAATTGCCCATCAACGAGTAAATCAGCGGAAAAGTCACCGAGAATGGTGCCATCATCGTCGTAAACGGTCAAAGGGTGTTGTTGCCGCACTTCAATTCCCTGCTTCTTCAATCGATGCGCCAACGCGTTTTCGTAGATCTTCTCCACATGCCCATGGCGATGGTAGCGATGGATCGCAAAACTAGTTTCCCGAACGATATCACACAGCAAATTAACATTACTAAACTGCATAGATTTCCTCGTTTGCGGCCCGCTTAGCTAAATTCAAAAAAACCATGACAGGTTCCAATCTCAAACATCACTCAAATCCCTTCCGGTTTTTGTGCCTTCTCGTGACTTTTTGTGGCTAAAAATCCGCTCTGAATATGGGATATTCAGGCTTCACTCGAAGTGATAAGTCCCGTTGAAGATCAGTTCGACGCCGTCGGCTTTGACCCGGACTTTGATTTTTCCGGACTTTTCATCGGTGGGTTGAGCACGGCCGGTGATGGTGCGCGGTTTGTTCTTCTGGTTCTTGCCTTCCCCTTTGAATTCCACGGTCTGACCTTTGGCCAGCGCCTCGAAATCCGATTCGCTCAGTGTAATGGTGATCTGGCCGCTTTCGTTCCAGAAAAACCAGGGCGTAACCCTGGCGTCATAGGTCGTGCTCAGGGTGACCCCATCGCGCTTAAACGCCGGGGTGGTCAGCTTGACGCTTCCAACATAGATCGACGTTTTCATCGGCCCGACCGAGATGCGATCGGGCAGGGAAGTCGCCCCGGCCCGCGACGCCACTAGAAAACCCATCAGCAGAAAAACGAAACCGGCACGGAAATACATGCCACCACCATGATAACGGTGAAAGCCGGGGCAACTGTTAGTTGAATGATCGGTGGGGTTGTGTCGCCTGGGGGTTATTTCCGCGTTGCCAAGACGGATGGCCAGCCGTTGCTTGGCCACCATGGCAAAAAAGGCGCAGGCAACTTGGGGTGGACGTTTCTCCGCGGGAACCGCGGAGCTCATGCTGAAATTCAGCGAATCCGTCTCGTTTGATCACCGGCTGGCTCCCTTCGACATTCAGGGGAGCAAGGCGCACTCCGCGATGCTCGCGCACGTGGGGTTGATTACTGCCACCGAACGCGACGCCATCCATGCCGGGCTCGACGCGATCCTGGCCGACATCGTAGCCGGCAAGTTCAAGTGGGAAACGAAGCTCGAGGACGTGCACATGAACATCGAGCAGGCCCTCACCAAACGGGTGCCGGCCGCCGCGAAATTGCACACGGCCCGCAGCCGGAATGACCAGGTGGCGACCGATATGCGCCTGTACTTCAAAGCGGCGTGCGCGGAGATCATCGAAAAGATCGCGGTCGCGCAGCGGGCGATTTTGTCCGTGGCGGAGAAAACCCGCGACGTGCTGATTCCGGGTTACACACATCTGCAGCGCGCCCAGCCGGTGTTTCTCGCTCATCACTTGTTCGCTTATTTGGAAATGTTGCAGCGCGACGCCGGGCGCTTCGCTGTCGTGGCCGACCACGCCAACTGGAGTCCGCTGGGCTCGGGGGCCATCGCCGGCACCACGTTGCCGATCGACCGCGAATTCAGCGCGAAGGCGCTCGAGTTTGTCGATGCGAAGGGTCGCCCGCAGGTGACGCAGAACAGCATGGATGCCGTGAGCGATCGGGATTTGTTCATCGAGTTCGCCTCCGCCTGTGCCATGGCGGGAATTCATTTTTCACGGATCGCCGAGGATTTGATTTTGTGGGCGAGCCAGGAATTCAAATTCGTCGAACTGCCGGATGCGTTCTGCACGGGTTCGAGCCTGATGCCGCAGAAAAAGAATCCCGATTCCATGGAATTGCTCCGTGGCAAGTCGGCGCGGCTGCAGGGCAATTTGCACACGCTGCTCGTGCTCGCGAAGGGATTGCCGCTTACCTACAATCGCGATTTGCAGGAGGACAAGCCGCCGGTTTTCGACAGTCACGACCAGACTGCGCTTTCGCTCGAGGTGCTCGCGGGCACGTTCGCGGGCATGGAAGTTTATCGCGACAAGTGCGCCGCGGCGGTTTCGGACCCCGCGTTGCTGGCCACTGATCTGGCCGACTATCTTGTGCGGAATGGCGTCGCGTTTCGCGATGCCCACCACGCCGTGGGCGCGGTCGTGAAACTGGCCGAGCAAAAATCGCTCCCGCTGAACCAGCTTACGTTCGCGGACGTCCAGCCGATCCATCCGGCGTTCAAGCCCGATTGGATCGAGTCGTTCGACCTGTCGAAGGCCATCGCGTTGCGCCAGGGCACCGGCATGCCCGGCCCAAGCCAGATCGCGCGGCAGTTCAAACGCTGGGAAAAAGTTTTGGGGTGAGATTTTCGCTCTGATTCGGCAGGTAGGGCGGATTATCCCTAATCCGCCGTT
>JBEHXD010000741.1:0-2805 GCA_048498875.1 Verrucomicrobiota bacterium | reverse complement strand
CGTGGCCGCGGTTCACGATGAAATTGGCATGGACCGGCGAGACTTCGGCATCACCGACCCGTTCGCCTTTCAAGCCGAGTTCGTCGATCAGCCGGCCGGCGGAGGTGCCCGCGGGATTTTTGAAAATGCATCCCGCGCTCGGCTCGCGCGGTTGCGACTCCACACGCTTCTTCTGGTAGGTGTCGATCTGCGCCCGGATATCCACCGAATCCGCACTGGCCGCCGGTTTCAGGTACGCGCCCAGGGCAATCGCCTCGTGCAACTCGGCGCAATGGCGGTAGTCGATGTGCATCTCCACTTTTTTCATCACGCGAATCTCCCCCTGCAGCGACATCAGGTGGACCTCGTCCACGACATCAAACATCCATCCACCCATCGCGCCCGCGTTCATGCGCAACGCCCCGCCCACGGAGGCCGGGATGCCCTCGAGAAATTCAAACCCCTTAAACCCGGCCTTCGTCGCGAGCCCGCAGAGATTTTTCAGCCGCAGGCCGGCGGCAACCCAGATCCGGCCATCGGGCTGCGGCTCGAATTTCTGCCAGTTTTCGTGAGCAAGACTGATCACCAGTCCCTCGACCCCTTGATCGGGAATGATAAGGTTCGAGCCGCGGCCGAGCAACAGCACCGGCAGCCGGCGCGCGGCCGCCTCGACCAGCAACAACCGCAACTCTTCGCGCGTCGCCGGCTCAGCGTAAACTCTCGCCGGTCCGCCGACGCGCATCGTGGTTTTCGGTCCCAGCAATTCCCGCTCGACCAGCTTGGTCGCCGGTCCCAGTCGCATCCGCAGCGACGCAAAGAATTCGTTCCACTTCGCCTCGCGTTCCTCCTGTATTTTCAAGTTGGTTACGAACTCGCGCGCCGATTGCTCGATGTCCCCCGCGCCCACAAAAGCCAGCGTGTCGCCGGCTTTGAGCGATGACCTCAAGGCTTCGAGCAAACCGGCATCGTTGCCCGGCAGATAAGTGACGTGATGCCCGGCTCCCGTCTTCTTGATCTCCGCGTAAATGTCGGCGGTGGTTCCACCCGCGACCGGCGCTTCGCTGGCCGCATAGACGTCCATGAGAAACACGCTGTCGGCACCGGCCAGAGCGGCGGCAAACTCGGCCTTGAACTGGGCGGTGCGGCTGTACCGGTGCGGTTGAAAAACCACCACCAGCCGTCCGTGTCCGCGACGACGCAGGCTGGCCAGGAGGGCGCGAATTTCAGTGGGATGATGCGCGTAATCCTCGTAAATCGTGACCGCCGACGCGTGGAGCAATCCCTGGCGGCGTCGCACACCGGCAAATCCCGCGAGCGATTGTGCATTGATCGCCGCTCCGAGATGCTGCGCCACCGCCAGCGCGGCGGATGCATTGCCGGCGTTGAACTCGCCCCGGGTCTGCACGTGAGCGTGGTTGGTGGCAAATTTTCCCGACAACTCCAGGTCGATTCCGGCGGCGGTATCGACCCCCACGCGATATTGGAAATCGCCGGCGCGTCCAAAGGTGAAAAAACTGCGCGCGTCCGCCGCCGATTCCTTTTGCGGGTGCGCGCGGCTGGTGATCCGCGCCGAGAGGGCGCAGGCATCGCTGGTGAAAACCGCCGCCCGGGTGCGGGCAAAAAGAGCCGCGAACGCCGCCTCAAGATCCGCCAGCTTCGCATAGTGGTCGGCGTGATCCCAATCCAGATTCACCGCCAGCGTGATTTCAGGCGCAAACCGGTCGATCGTGCCGTCGCTTTCATCCACTTCAGCGATCACCCACTCCCCTTCGCCCACGCGCGCCGGAGGCAGCGCGTCATTTTGAAAAAGTCCGCCCAAGATCCAGCCACAGGGAAAATTCGCCCGCTGCAACGCGGTAATGAGCATCGCCGTCGTGGTCGTTTTTCCATGCGAGCCAACCACGGCAACCAGCTTTCGGTTTTTCACGACCTCCGCCAGCATCTCGCCCCGGCGCACCTGGGGCAAACCGAGCGCCGTCGCGCGGCGACGCGAGGGATGCGTCAACGCGACTGCCGAGGAATAAACCACCAGCTGGGTTTCTTCCGCCAGGCCGCCCGCCGGCGTGATCGCGACGGACGCGCGTTCGAGCAATTCCCGGACGGCGGGGTTCCAGCCGTCATCCTCGGCGCTGACCTGGAATCCGAGTTGGGCCAGGTACAATCCCAGCGGGGCCATGCCCATGCCGCCCGCCCCGAGCAGATGCACGCGGGTGACGGCCTGTCCGAAAACTTTGGGCCGGGAAATCATATCACTGAGGGCGCGTGCCGGAGATGACGCGATGGCGGGGTGCCGGAAGCGAGATCCTCGAGGTCATGCACGATGATATCGATGCTGTTCTCCTGGGACATCCGGCGGAGATTGGCACGAAACTTATTCAGCATCCAGTCGTTGAAAATCACGTCCAGCACCTCCTGTTTCAATCCCCCGAGGGATTCCTCGGGCACCACCACGCCGCCGCCCTGCTGTTCGAAATACGCGGCGTTGGCCGACTGGTGGTTGTCCGCGGCATGCGGATACGGAATCAGAATCGCCGGGGTCTCGCAGCGTACCAATTCGGCGATCGTACCCGCGCCCGCGCGGCTCAGCACGAGGTCGGCCGCCGACAGCAGCACGCCGACCCGGTCGGAAAAGGCTTCAAACCAGGCATGTACCACCTTCCCGTTTTTCCCGCGTACTTCGCGGCGACCGACGGTCCCCTTGCCCATCCCGGTGACGCAGTACACCTGGATACCCTCCAGCGCGAAGGTCGAAAGGTGTTCCTCCGCCCACTGGTTTAAATTGCTCGCGCCCTGGCTGCCACCCATCACGACCAGCAGCTTTTGCGC
>JBEHXD010000740.1:0-2808 GCA_048498875.1 Verrucomicrobiota bacterium | reverse complement strand
CGCCTCGCTGACTGAAACAACTGTCCGCCTGGTCCCGGCGATCGCCGGCACGCTCTCCGTCCTTCTGCTCGCCTGCCTTGGGTGGAACCCCACCTCCGGGCGGGTTTGCGGAGATTTTAAGGGTAGCGGACAAAACCTGTCCGGCTTGTCCGCCGAAGCCCCGGCGAAGGCGGAAGGTCAGGATCCACCTAGGAATCACTGGGCTGCATTGCTCACGGCGGCGTTTCTCGCGGTGTCACCGCCCGCAGTTTATTATAGCCGTTATTTTATCCAGGAGACGTTGCTCGTTACGTTCACGCTGGGCACATTCGTTTGCACGCTTCGCTGGTGGCGGACCGGCCGCTTCAGCTGGGCTCTCGGCGCGGGCGTTGCGCTGGGATTAATGCAGGCGACCAAAGCGAGTGCGCTCCTGTTCGTGGTGGCCGCACTCGTCGCAGCAGTGGCAATTCGTGGGTCAAAACCCGCCGCGTCCCGACCCGTATTTCACGCAATTTCCGCTCTGTTCGCGGCTCTCACCGTCGCCGCACTGTTTTATTCCTCCTTCGGACAAAACCCGGCGGGACTCCGCGACGCGCTGTCGGTTTATGGTCCCGCACTGCACCGGGCCAGTGAAGGAGCCGGTCAGGAAAAACCGTGGGACTATTATCTCGCTCTCTTCGGTTGGCAGAGGAACGGCGGACTGATCTGGCAGCAACTCCTGTTCAGCGCGCTGGCTTTAACCGGTGGCGTGCTCGCTTTCCTTCAGTCCAATAAATTTTATCGTTGGGCCGCAATTTATACGGCCATCGTCGTGCTCGCGCTCTCCCTCACTCCCTACAAAACCCCCTGGCACGCCATTCATTTCGTGCCCGGCATGGCGCTGTTGGCGGCCGGGGCTGTGGCTTCGGCTCCGCGCTTTGGTGTCGGCGTCATGGTGGCACTAGTTGCACTCGCCACCCAATTCAACCAAACCCGGCTGGCAGCGTTTACCCGTCCCGCCGACCCGCGCAATCCGTATGCCTACGTGCACAGTTCGCCGGATGTTTTGAAATATCGCGCCCTGGCGGAAACCGCCCTCGCCACCTCGAGCGAGGGTATTGTGCGGATAATCGGCGAGGAATACTGGCCGCTGCCGTGGTATCTGCGCGGACTTTCGCGGGTGGGTTATTGGTCCACGCCGCCCGGGGATTGCGATGGCGCACTGATCATCTGCACCGAAACCCAGGCCGCCGCGGTGCGGGAAAAATTGCGCAGTCAGTATCGCGAAACTTATCTCGGGCTTCGTCCCGGGGTGTTGTGCGTCGTGTTCACCCGCCAGCCATGACTCCGCGCTATTCCCTGATCATTCCGTTGCACAATGAAGCGGGCAATGTGCTTCCGCTGCTGGAAACCGCCTTCGACGCCCTCGCCTTCCTCACTGCTTCGCTCGAAACCATCCTGATTGACGACGGCAGCACCGATTCCACCGCCACGGAAATCGCGACCGCCGTCGCGCGCTGGCCGCAATGCCGCACTTTGCTCCACCCGCGCAATCTGGGTCAGCATGCGGCGCTGTTTTCCGGGCTGCAGTCGGCGAAAGGTGAAATCCTGCTGACCATGGACGGCGACGGACAAAATGATCCGCGGGATTTTCCTTTGTTACTGGCGCCAGTGGAAGCCGGGGCACTTGACGTCGCGTGCGGGTGGCGGCGCGAACGGCGGGATTCCCCGGTTCGGCGCGCGATGTCGCGACTGGGCAATTCGGTTCGCCGGCGCCTGCTGCACGACGGACTGCATGATGCGGGTTGTCAGTTGCGCGTGATCCGCCGCACGGTGGTGCCTTCGCTTTTTCCGTTCGATTTTCTGCAGACGTTCCTGCCTGCCATCGCCATCGCCGCCGGATTTCGAGTCGGGGAATTTCCGGTGCGCCATCATCCGCGGAGGCGCGGAACGGCGCATTTTGGATTGAAACAGCTTTGGTGGAAACCGGCCCTCGCCATGATGCGCCTGCACCGCCGTCTCCCGCGATGAACTGGCCCCAATTTCACCACGAGGCGATGGCCACGACCTTCGCCATCATCGTTGCGGACCAGCCCACGGAGTATGCTCGCCAAGCCGCCGCCGCCGCGTGGCGGGAACTCGATCGGCTCGAAACGGAGCTCAGCCGCTATGTCGAATCGAGCGACATCGCCCGCGCCAACCGGCTCAAGCCCGGCGAAACACTCGTCATCGGCGAATCCGCCCTCGAATGCCTGCTCGTCGCCGCCGCCGTCACTCTGGCGACCGGAGGTGCGTTTGACGTCGCCTACGCATCGCAAGGCGTCGCCCGCGACCAACCGCCCTTCACTCTCGACCCGGAAAACCACACGCTCATTTCCCACGCCGAAACCCTGCACCTCGATCTCGGCGCCGTGGGCAAAGGTTACGCCCTCGATCGCATGGCCGCGATTTTGAAAGAGTGGCAGGTTCTTTCCGCCTGTTTGCAAAGCGGAGGAAGTACCGCGCTCACGCTAACGGCACCGACCGGTTCGGCAGGCTGGCCGATCGGGTTGGGCGAGCCCGATGCTCAGAGCGTAATTCCGCTCCAGCACGCCGCCCTGAGTGGTTCGGGCATCGCGGTCAAAGGCTCCCATCTGATCGATCCCCGCACCGGTTCTCCGGCGAGCCGCGTAAGCCGGACTTGGGCTCTCGCGCCCAATGCCGCTCTATCGGATGCGCTGTCGACCGCGTTTTTTGTGATGTCCGATGCCGGGATCATCGAGTTTTGCCAGGCCCAGCCCGACCTCGGAGCGGCATTTATCGACGACGAGGGAAAGCTCAGGTGTTACGGGAAGCTCGAACTGTAGCCGG
>JBEHXD010000739.1:0-2821 GCA_048498875.1 Verrucomicrobiota bacterium | reverse complement strand
GACTTTCACCAAGTCGACCATCAACTTCGCGGCGAGTTCGACCTGCGTCATGGCGGCGGCGCGGCCGGCGTAAGGAGTATTCTGGCCCTCGTAAGAGTCAGACCGCAGATCGTTGGCGGCTTCACCGATCGCCACGATGTTGGGACGAATGCCGGAAGCATCGGTGCCGGCCTTCAAAGCAGCACGGATAAAACCATCCGGATTCGTCGCCGTGGAGAAGATTACTCCGGTGTTGGTCGAAGCGGCATCGAGGAGTGCCAGGGCGCGACGAAGATCGTTGCGGAGCAAGCGCCGCATGAGGCGACCGACCGCCACCTCGCGGAAATTGTCCCCGACGACATCGTCCTTGTCGATCGTGACGGTGAGACCTTTGTTGTGGGTCTTTTCGTTCACCGAGCTGCCCTTGTACTCCACCTTTTTGAAGGGGGAACCGATGGCGCGAATGTCATCGACCTCGGAGAAAAACTCCTCCGCGTTGTCTGCCTTCTTGAATTCGAAGCGACGGCCAACTTCGACGGAGGGAAACAAGTCTTCAAGAAGCTGATCGACGGCCTCGGGATCGGTCCAGCCCACCGTGTAGGCGGTGAGCGGTTCCGAGTAGTGAGAGGCGGTGAAGCGCGCTTCATTTGCGGCGCAGATCAAACCGACAGGATTATGCGCACCGGTGTCGATACCGAGCTGGGCGAAATCCGAACCGGCCATGGCGGCCAGGGAAGCAGAAACGAGAGATTTACGGCTCATGATAATTTGGAAATTAAATTTGGATTGGGATTGAAAACGTACGCGTTGCGTAGCGGTTAGCTGACGACGACCGCCAGGGGGAAGCAGGGTTCGAACTCCAGGATGTCGCCATCGGCGCTAGCGGTCTGGAGGGGCCGGCCGATTTTGTAGTAGGTGCCCGCACCTGCAGGGAGGTTTTGTACCTTGCCGTTGGCGGCGGTGAAAAGTTCGTCCGTGAGTGCGATCGCCTCGGATGCAACGCATTTGCGCGTCCCTCCCGAAGCACCGAGGAAGGCCACGTTCACGAGATCCTCCGCGGCGGCCGCTTCATCGGTAATGATGCCGAGCGGCTTGTCGTTCGCACCATTGACGGCGACGTGATCAACGTCGGAACCGAACTTGCCCAGGAGAAACCGCGTTGCGATCGCCGCATCGGTTTTCTTGGTGATGCTGCCGTGATGTGTGCCTTCGGCGACGTTGACGGCGGAAATCATACGGGACCGACGAATATCACGGCGGTGATTTGCCGCGAAATAGGCGGTGCAAAGGCAGAGAGCAACGACGGCAAGCACGGTCAGCGTTTGCTGCGGAGCCAAAAACAGGCCCGCGATCACGACGACTGCGATGAAGAAACTGGAGATGAATTTATTCATGACTTGGAAAAGTTAAAATAGAGTGAGGGTGGAGATTCGTTATGGGATCGTGGCGGAGAAGATTACTCCGCGGGTTTTTCGAACAGCTCGGGCTTCGCTTTTTTCACGGCGACGTAGGCTTCGTGATGGCTCAATCCGCTCTCTTTCATTTTGGCGGACACGGCTTCGTTGATCGCGTTGATCTTCCCGGCGTCGCCCGGAGCGCCACGACGACCTCCGAGATCGGACGTCTTGGTTTTCGTGTTCACGGCCGGTTTCAGTTTTCCGAGTTCGGTTTGGACGCTGGTGAAGTCAGCACCGACGGCGGTGAACTTGCCGAGCCATTCGGCGCGCTGGGCTTCGGTGATACGACCTTCATTGATCGCACCGGTCAGCACCACGCCGGCACGGGCAGCGCGCTCGGTGGCGAGCGACGTCCGCAGCGTCGCGGTTTCATTTACCGCGGTCGTCACCTGCGATTGAGCGGCCGTGAGCTGCGTCTGCAGCGTGGCCTTCTCGTTGATCGCGGTGGCAAGCTTGCCGGCGTCAGCGACGGCGGTGGTTGCCTTGGGCAGAGCTTCGTTGATGGCGGTGGTCGCTTGCGCGTCCGTCGCATCGGCGGCCAGGGTGATACCGAAGGCCGCGAGGAGTTTGATGAGATGTTCTTTCATGGGATTGGAGAGCTGGGTTTCAGCGGGCAGCGCTTCGTTTAAACCGATATAGCTGCCGGGAATGTTCGGTTTGTTGGTTAGGCCGATGGAGTTCAGTTCCACCGGTCGGAAAGCAGCGCGGCCTCTGTATGTGATCGGCAGCATGCCCCAGTTCGGGCTGAACGCCTCATAGGCTGGCGCGTCGCCATCGACTAATTTTTTGCCGTCCTCGTTGTAGGCACAGAGCAAATGCAGGCCATCGGCCTCGGGCTTCATTTCCCGGATCCGGCCGACCGCAATAGCCCGCACTTGGGGATTTGCTTTGGCCCATTCGGCGTCGTCCGGATGACCCTCGTAGATCGGATCCCCACGAAAGGCGTTAGCCATGCGATTCAATTTATCGTTGAACGCGGCCGTCATCGCCGTTGCGGCCTCGCGGTCGAAGACCTGCAGGCCGACCTTATTGGGATAGACTCCGTATTTAATGACGGAGCAGCCGGTCTTCGTATCGATGGAGATGTTGATCGCGGAGATCAGGAATTTCATTTGGCAGATGCGTTTTGAGTTTTGGCGGAATCGATCGCTCCGGAAGCGAGCGCGCTCCCCAGAATGTTTTCCCACACCGTCACGAGCTGCCCGTCGGCGTTGATGCTCTTCAGCAGACCGGGCATGTCATTTTGCAGTTTGAGCAGCGCAGCGTCCTGGCTGGCCTCATCCTCAATGCCGAGGATCTCGCTCAATCGATCGGTGAGCGGCCGCAACGCCGCCGCCTGTGCCTGGGAAAGAGATCGCAATGCCTGGGCGCGGTAGACTTCGAAC
>JBEHXD010000738.1:0-2823 GCA_048498875.1 Verrucomicrobiota bacterium | reverse complement strand
TTCAAAGACGGGCGCACTCAGCGACGCCGTCAGGCACTGCGCAGAGAACAGCAAAGGGAGCACACACAAACAGGTGGCCACGGTTCTTTCGAAACGGTCCATCCGGATGACGAGATCATCGTGGGTCATTTTTTAAAGTAGAGGGTTGGGGATGAGAAGCGTTGCTGGCGGTCAATGTTATCGGACAATCGACGTCGGCAGAACCACCTTCGATCGCCTTTTCGTCCACTCCCGACCGTCCCCCAGCCAGTTTGCGATCAACCATGCCGCCATCGTCACACTGCCAAGCAGCATCTGGAGCAGTCCCAGATTGGCGACAAGCTTTCCATGGTCGGTGATCTGGCTTTCAGCCATCAGGATTCTTGCTGAGAGGGCGTTTAACAACGCGATCTGCTCCCGTGCTCCGCTCGGGTCCACCATCAAGCGCAATTGCTGCAGTTCCGGATTTCCGATTCCATGAGATACGCCGATTCGCAAACTCAGGCATAGCGAGACGGAGCCTGACAGAAAAAGGAGCAGCGCGGTGGCGGGGAATTTTTTCATGGGATCAGATGGTTTCTGTGATTTGTGCGCATGACTTGGGGGTGTCAGGTAACCACGCTTCGTGGCGTGTTACAGTTCGGGCAGGCGCGTTGAACTTCCTCGATCCGCGTCCCGCAGCGCGGGCAGTCGATCGCGACGCCCACGTATTGTCGGGTGCCTTCAGCGGGTTTCCTGATTTTTTGGTCATCGGTGAAAAACACTCCGGTGCCCAGGCTCGTCTTGCAGATGGCCGTGTGGATATTGCCCTCTTCGTCGAGGTAGCGGACCGAATAACGGCGCTCTTCCTCCGCGCGGGATTCGTAGGATATTTCCAGGAACTGCCAGCCGCGTTCTTTGCCGTAGTGGGTGATCCGTGCCACATCCATCTGCTTTGCAATCCACCAGGCAATCACGGCAACCGGGATCATCAGAAGCAATAACCGCCAGTCGCCCTGGGTTTCGAGGTCAGCAAGCATGTTTCGGTGGGTGTTTGGATGATTCAGGATTGTGGACGAGTCCTGTTTTTCCCGGGCGCTTTTTGAGACTGATTCGGGCTGGGGCGCCGGTGGACCGGTATTATTTTATTTTCGCAGTAATCCGGTGGGCGCAGGGCACGAGGCCGGCACGGGCCAGGGTTTTCATCGACGCCACGTTGTCGATATTACAGCGGGCACATACGACAAGCCGGTTCTCTTCCGCCACGCGCCTGATTTCCTGGAGAAGATAACTTCCGAGTCCACGACGTCGCATGTCCTCCCTCACTTCCATATATAAATCGACGAACGGAGGGTTGTAGTGCGTCAAATAACCCCCGGTCGCGACAATCTCACCAGCAACCTCCAGCACCCAATCACCGACCGGTTCCCACTCGTGCGCGAAAATGGCGGGTTGTTCACCTTCGATCCGACGCCGGAAAATTGCGCCGGGATTGGGCCAATTGGTTTTGGTCCCGCTGGCGAACACGATTTTGTCGGCGACCGGTTCATGGCCGAATTGCTCCATCAGCACCGCCAGGGTGCGGTCGTTGGTTTGCACCAGCATCTGGTCTGCCTTGGATGCCTGGATCAGTTCCTCCCCGAGCGGGAGCAACATCGGCTTATACCGGGGCAAAACGTAGATCTCAAACAGTGCGCGCACATTAATCCACGGGCCCGCCACCGCCACGGCACCGTAGCCGGCGAGCACGTCCGAAACGCTCAGCCGGTACCATTCGACCCAACCCGGGCGGCGATGAAGCGAGTCGTGCAACACCTGGCAGAGCATCTCGGCGCGGTAGGCCTCGCGCAAAGGTTCGACCACCGGCCATTCGCACCGCTCGCAATTAATTTTCATGCCGGAGGTTCAGGATGAACCGTTCCGCGCATGCGGGCTTGGTTCCACTGGTGGGTTGGGCTCGAGCACTTCCAGTCGCAGATCGTAACTGCCGCGGACCTTGATGATGACATTTTGGGTTTGATCGCGCTTAAGCGGTAACGAGGGATCGATGAGATGTCCCCGTTTTCGCAACGCGTCCGCGATTGGTTTCAGAAGCCGGCTGTTGTAGGCGAGGGCACCCGCCGGATACTGTTTTCCGTCCTCGCCCTGCCACATTTGAGTTTGGGCATAACCGAATCGCCGGTAATAGCCCATGGATTTGGGCACGGCATAGATCAGTGAGCAGTGCATGCCTTCATTGCGGGTGGCGAAGCACAGACGGGCGAGCGTCATGGTCGCTCCGATTCTCATGCCTTGGAATTCGCGGGCGACAAGTCCGTAGCAGAGGACGTGGACGTTGTCGCCGATGGCCGTGATGCCGCAGCACGCCACCACGCCGGCCTGGTCCGACTCGACCACGAGCAGCGTTTTGTCGGGAGAATCGATAAATTTTTCGAATTTCGGCCTGTGCCCTTCGGGAAACCGCGCCGGGGCATTCTGGTCATGCAGGTCCAGGACGGTCGTCCGGTCGGATTCGCAATAAGGTCTGAAACTGATCGCGAGGGCGGGCGGGGGATGGAGCTGCCGGTGAAGGGAGTTCGGCGCAAAAAACCGCTGAAGCCGGTGGCGCAGGGTCATGATTCCTCCATCGGACGGACTCGTGCGGACCTGGTGCAGGTAAACGATAGCTCTCCCCGTTCAACGGCATCTTTGATCAGGGGAATTGCGCTCGTTATAATATGCCGGCGAAACACCGGAAATTGGGTCGAAATCGCGCGGTCCAGTTCGTGCGGAAAATACCAGGTGCAGCCTTCGGAGCCGTCGGCGCGCAGGATGAAGCGATGAAACCGGCTGACGATGTTTCGCAACACGATGACATCCACGTCG
>JBEHXD010000737.1:0-2825 GCA_048498875.1 Verrucomicrobiota bacterium | reverse complement strand
TTGTGTTCATGTATTGTTCATACCTGTCGTCGCTTGCGGCAACTTGTTTTGCGCCTGCCTCGCTGGAAGGTGAATAATACATATCGTCGGGAGTTTGGGCACCGGCACCACCTTGTTGACCAGGCCCATCGAGAGCGCTTCCTGGGCGTTGTACTGGCGGCAGAGAAACCAGATTTCACGGGCTTTTTTCTGGCCGACCATGCGCGCCAGATAACTGGAGCCGAAGCCTCCGTCGAAGCTCCCCATTTTCGGGCCCACCTGACCGAAGATGGCGTTGTCCGCGGCAATCGTGAGATCGCACATCACGTGGAGTACATGACCGCCGCCGATGGCGTAACCGGCGACGAGCGCAATCACCACCTTGGGCATCGAGCGAATCAGTTTTTGGACTTCAAGAATGTTCAGGCGCGGAACGCCTTTGCCATCGATGTATCCTCCGTGACCGCGAACGGATTGATCGCCGCCCGCGCAGAAGGCGTATTTTCCATCCTTCGCCGGACCCGCGCCAGTCAGGAAAACCACGCCTATTTTCTGGTCTTCCCGGACGTCGAGCAAGGCCTCATGCATTTCGACCACGGTCTGGGGCCGGAAGGCGTTTCGTTTGTCCGGACGGTTGAGGGTGATCCTGGCCATGCCGCCGGCCTTTTCGTAAATGATGTCTTCGTATTTTTTAACGATTTTCCATGAGGGACGCATATCCACACGGTACCCTTTTCAGTGTTTGGGTAAAGCCTTGGGATTCAGCCAAACGGCGATGCGTTAACTTTTTTGTCCGTTCGCAAACAATCCTACCGGTCAAGCTGTTTTACAATCACCTGTGAAAACTGCTTGGAGTACGGAGCGAGTGCCCGACAATAGCTTCTCCATGCAACCAAACCAGTCCAAGATCAGTACGGCGGCAAGCGCCGGTCTCACTCTTGGCGCCTTGGGGGTGGTCTTCGGTGATATCGGAACGAGCCCGCTTTACGCCCTGCGCGAATGCCTGAACGCCCTTCCTGTGGACGACCGGGCGGCGGGCATTCTGGGAGCGTTGTCCCTTGTTTTCTGGGCCATGACGATTGTGGTCTGCATTAAGTACCTGTTGTTCGTGATGAAGGCCGACAACCGGGGCGAAGGCGGTATTTTCGCCCTGCTCGCGCTGACCCACGCCGACCGCGGCAAAGGTTCGCGGATTGGCATTTTCACGCTCACCGTATTATTCGGTGCGGCGCTGCTTTATGGCGACGGAGTCATTACCCCGGCCATTTCAGTATTGGGCGCAGTCGAAGGGTTAAAAAGTTTCTCTCCCGAATACACGGAAACCGTTCCGTTCATCACCTGCATTATTCTGTGCGGTCTGTTTTATTTTCAACACAAAGGAACCAAGAACATCGGTCGTGTCTTCGGGCCGGTGATGTTGGTCTGGTTTGTGGTGATCGGAATGATCGGGGTGCGGCACGTCATCGACAACCCGGGCGTCTTTGTCGCACTTGACCCCCGTTACGGCATCAACCTCCTGCTCACCCACCCGCTCAATGCCAAAATGATCCTCGGCGCAGTGGTATTGGCGGTGACTGGAGCCGAAGCCCTGTATGCAGACATGGGCCATTTCGGTCGCAAGTACATCGCCATTGCCTGGTACGCGATCGCGTTTCCCGGACTGATCTTAAACTACTTCGGTCAGGGCGCCTTTGCCCTGGAGCATCCCAGTGCGATCGATGGACTGTTTTTCGCCCTGGTCCCCGAAGGCATGCCCCGGCTCGCGCTGGTCGGTCTGTCAATTGCCGCCGCGGCGATCGCCAGTCAGGCGCTGATTTCCGGGACGTTCTCGCTGACCCGGCAGGCCATCCAGCTTGGTTATTTTCCGCGCCTGAAAATCTTGTACACCAATGCCCAGCATTCGGGGCAAATCTACCTGCCTTTGGTGAACATCGCGCTGGCCGTCGGCTCGATCCTGGTCGTGCTCGGATTTGGTACGAGCGACCGGCTCGCTGCCGCGTATGGCATTGCGGTTACCGGCACCATGCTGGTCACCACGCTCGCCTTCTTCCGCGTCACCCGCATCCGCTGGCAATGGGCTTGGTGGAAAATCCTGCCCCTCGCTCTTTTTTTTGTGACGGTCGAAAGCGCCTTCGTCAGTGCGAACCTGCACAAGTTTGCCGAAGGCGGCTGGCTGCCGATTTTCATCGGACTTGTGCTGCTCGCCATCATGCACACCTGGAAGAGCGGCAAGACCGAGATCTTCCGCCGCATCTACGCCAATGAGGTCACGGAGGTCGAACTCCGGAACATCGCCCAGAGCGACCGCATCGTACGCGTGCGCGGTTCGGGGGTTTTCATGGCCGGCAATCCGACGGGCACCCCGCTCGTGCTGCTTCATCACGTAAAAGCGAACAAGGTCCTCCACGAAACCGTGGTGTTGCTCAGCGTGGTAACCGAGGACGTGCCCGCCGTCGAAGACGACGAGCGTTTCACGGTGAGCGAAATTGGCAATGGCGTCTGGCGTGCGATCGGCCGTTACGGCTACATGGAATCGCCCGACGTTTCCACGCTCATGGAGAATATCCGCGAAGCCGGCATCCCGCTGAAACTCGCCGAGGCCACCTATTATTTTAACCGCGAGATGATCATCACCGGCGGGGAAACACGGATGTTCGAATGGCAAAAGCATTTCTACGCCTTCCTCAGTCGCAACGCGAGCCAGGTGCGCGACTATTACCGTCTGCCACCGATGCAGATCATCGAGGTCGGCATGCCGATTCAGCTGTAGGCGGGTTGGTTCCATCGGTGGAACGCGACCTCCGGGCGCGTTTATCGAACGCGGGATTCCTGAAAGCGCGCCCGGA
>JBEHXD010000736.1:0-2829 GCA_048498875.1 Verrucomicrobiota bacterium | reverse complement strand
GCCCCGGGGGTCCGTCGGCGCGGCCGCGATCGCCTGATAGGCGTACATGCTGGCTTTCTCCATCTGCCCGCCGGCGATCGCCAGCCGGCCGAGGGCGTTGGCCACGTCCACCGCCGTGGCCGGTTCTACCGTGGGCACCGACGGCGCCGCGACCGGCATGGAACTCACAAAAAACGATCCGCCCGCCATGTAGTCCCTCAACATCCGGTCCATCTCCGCGTAGCTCTTGCCGAAGGTCGCACGGAAAACGGCCTCGGTGGTCCCGCCGGTTTCCTGCGCATGCAGGTACTCCAGCAGGCGCCCGCGATCCAGCTTATGCTGGCCGAAAAGCATGAAGTGCACAAACAGCCAGGCCTCCGCATAGACGCGGCCGGTATGGCTCATGTCCTTGCCGAACAAGTTGGTCTGCGCCGTCGATAGCAATTGCTGGAGCGGCAGCGTGCCGTATTGGTCCAGCAGCGCCACGTGTTCGGGGATTGCGTGGCCCCACTGCGCCTTACCTTTTTCCACACGAAAAGTGGAAAATACCTCGGCCAAGCCTTCGTTGAACCATACGGGGAAGGACTCCGACACCGAAGCCGCGAACCAGTGCGTGCCCTCGTGAAAGATCACCCGTCGCAGATCCGCGGAAACCGAGCTTCCGTACATGCCCGCCACCGCCCAAGAATCCTGGCGCAGAAAAAATCCCGCCAGTTCCTTCGGTTTGCCGTTCTGATCGAGCGGACGGTACTCCTTGAAATCCCGCTCCCGATCGAAGACCACGAACGTGAGCGGCGGCAAACTGCTCCTGGGGCCAGTAAAGTAGACGCCCATCGCGCCGACAAACTGCGCGAAGTCAGCTGTCCACGCCTTGGCGTCTTTCTCCTTCAAATTGGTGATTACAGTAAACTCGGGCGTGACGACTTTCAGCCACGGCACCGCACTGGCTGCCCGCGCAGCTGCGCCCGATAGCAGCGCAAGCAACAAAGCCCAGCAAACCCACCGCGCCATGCGCAAGCGCGCCCGAGGTAAATAGGGTTTCAGCATGGAGCGTTGGTTATCCCGGGGTCGCCTGCCCCTGCCGGCTATTGCCGATCCGAGGCGTCCTGCGTTCGCGGTGCATTCGCCCGAGTATTCGGACTCAGCTCCGATTTCCAAGCCGCGTCGATCTGTCGCGCCCACACTACACCGGGACGGGTGCTGCCCACGCCCGCGGCCAGCACCGCATCGAGGCGCGCGCGGGCCGTAGTCAAATCGCCATCCTTGCGGGCGACGATCGCATGGCCGACGGCGATGGTCTCGTCGTCCGGAAAAAGCCGCGCTCCGGTCGTCAGCGCGACCCGCACCTCGTCGTTGAGCGAATCCAGCCCGGGCATGAGGGCGGCCAGATTGCTATAGGCGGGGCGATAGCTGGGACTCAGTTCGATGACCTTACGATAGCGGTCTGCCATGCGCCGGGTATCCGACGCGGACCGGACATTAACTCCAGAGGAATCAAGGCGGCCGATATTGACCTGCTCGAATTCCGCGAGCTCGTAGTAAACCTTGAAATCCTTGGAGCCATATTTCTCCGCATCGGCAAACATCTCCTGCGCCTCCCGCGACTTGCCGGTGACGTCCAGGATAGTGCCCATGATTTCATAACCGCGCGGATCGGTTGGCGCGGTCGCGATCGTCTGGTTCGCGTACATCGTGGCCTGCTCCTCGTGTCCACCCGCGAAAGCCAGGCGGGCCAGCGCATCGGACACCTCGATGGGCGAGGCCGGGCCTACGATCGGCGCCGCGGTCGTCGCGATCTTCGACACGGCGGTGTGAAACACGCCCCGACCGCTCGTATAATCTTTCAGCATGATATCCATCTCCGCATAGGTCCGCCCAAAAACCTCTCGAAACGCCGTATCGGTTTCCTTGGTGCTGCCGCGCTTGTCCAGGTACTCTTGCAGCTTGGCCCGCGGGATGCCGCTGTCGCCGAAGAGCAGAAAATGCACAAACGCCCAAGACTGTGCGTAGATCCGGCCGGTGTGGTCCGCGCCCTTGGCAAACAGCGTTTCGCGCGGGGTAAAAAGCAGCGACGCGAGCGGCACGGCGCCTTCGTTCGTTATGAAATCGACATGCTCGGGGATCGCGCGCCCCCACTCGGCGCGGCCTTTATCGATCCGAAAAGTCGAAAACACCTCGGCCATTCCTTCTTCGAACCAGATGGGCCGGGGCTTCACCACCGAGCTGAGAAACCAATGCGCCCCCTCGTGGAAAATCACCCGGCGCACGTCCTCGGAGATCGTCGCTCCCGACATCCCCGCAACCGCCCACGAATCCTGGCGCAGAAAGAATCCCGCAACCTCCTGCGGCTTGCCTTTCGCGTCGGTGGGACGATACCCCCGGAAGTCGCGCTCGCGCTCGAACACGACGAAAGTCAGCCGCGGCAGGCGCCGCTCTCCCGGGAAATAAATCCGCATCGCCGCGACAAACTGCGTGAAGTCGGCGGCCCAGGCCGTGGCGCGTTTCTCGGGCAGCGTGGTGATGACGGTGAATTCCGGCGCGGTCACCTTGATCCATTCGGGCGAACTCGCGGCCCGCGCGCCGGTCGCAAGCGCCAGCCATCCGCACAAGACGACGGCAATTCTCGCGGTCCAGGGGCGGGACCGGGGCAAATATGATTTCAGCATGGAGTTTATATAGCGGGGTTACGTCCCGCCAGCTTTACGGCCCGCCGCGCCCGCTGCAATACTTGCTCGGGCTCACGCCACGTTTCCCGCGCGCCGAAGCGGATGCGCTGCAATTCCGTCCGCATCGGCCCCAGCCCGGCGACCGCGGTCGCGGGCGTGCCCGACGCATCCAACTCGTGCAGGC
>JBEHXD010000735.1:0-2830 GCA_048498875.1 Verrucomicrobiota bacterium | reverse complement strand
TTGCACGCCGCCGCGCTCCACCACCCCGTGCCCCGATGCGAATGGCTGCGGCGCCCAACCGGAGATCGGCGTCATCTGCAAGGATGGCATATGACCTCTGAAGCCATTTTTTCGCAGACCGCCACGATCATCCGCGATACGATCCAATGCGGGCCTGTCCCGATCAGCCGCACCACCCGGGCCATGGACGTCCGTGGCTGGGATTCCCTGTCGCACACGATGATTCTGATGAACCTGGAAGAAGGGTTCGGCATCCAGCTGCAGATGGACCGTGTGCTGCGCTTGGGCACGGTCGGAGATCTGGTCGACCTCATCGCCGAACTCAAAGCCAGCGCTTCAACATGAGCAGCGGTGAAAAACGAAAAATTTTGGTCTACGGCAACTGCCAGGGCGGCTGGCTGGCGGGAGCGTTGAGCCAGAAGCCCGAGATCACTTCGCAGTTCGACATCACCTACCTGTCGGATTTTCATGGCGGGCCGCCACCGGATCATCCGATTCACCGACCGGATTTTCTGGCGACATTGTCGGTCGTGATCTGGCAAACGGCTTCGGCCTGTCAGCCGCCGAAATTCCTCGCCGGCCTTCCGGCCACGTGCCGCCAGATTCGCTATCCCACCCTCTGGCTCAAGCTGCTCTGGCCCACCTATGCGGTCGATCCGCGCAATCAGCCGGAGAAGGAATTCCCCTGGGGACGCTACCCTTACGGTGACCGGCTGGTGATGAAACTGCTCGAGCAAAACGTGCCGCTTGCCGATCTGGCCAAGCGCTATGTCGACACGGATCTCAACTCGATCGTCAACCTCGACCGCTTCAGCAAAATGTCGCTGGCGGAACTGCGTTTCAACGACCAGCAATCCGACGTCGCCATCACGCCCTTTATCGAGGCGAATTTCCGGCAGCGAAAACTCTTTGGCACCGTCAACCACCCGACTTACCTTGTGCTGAACCAGATTTATCACGGGGTCGAAAGCCTGTTGCTCGAGCGGCCGATTCCGGTGAATCCAGCGATGCCCGCGAGCGCCACCGCCCTGCTTGGGGCACAGGAAACCCCGCTCCATCCTCAAATCATCCGGCACTTCAATCTGGAGTGGGCCCAGCCCGGGATGAAATGGCTGTATCATTCCCAGTTCCTGACGCTCGAGGAATACCTGCCCGCGTATGCGTCGTTCACGGCGATCCCGCTGGGAGCCACGCCGCAGCTCTGGCTTGCCCGCACCCAGCAGACCCTCGCCCAGAAGAATTTTGAGGAAGCGGAAATCCTGCTTCTCGAAGCCGCCGCGCAATTTCCCGCAGTGTCTGAATTCCTGCAATACCTCGGTGTCTTGAAAGCCCAGCAGGGAAAGCTCGTCGAAGCCGAGAAAGTGTTTCGCTATGCCCTGATCCAATTTCCCAAAGCGGCGTCGATCTACAGCGAACTCGGCATGGTGATGGCCCGCCAGCAACTGCCGGAGGAAGCCGTGCTGATGTTCAAGGAAGCGCTGAAAATCGATCCGCACCACGCTGGCGCCCGGCACAATCTCCCCCTCGCCCAACGCGCCGTCCGACAGGCCGCCGCCAAGTCGTCCACCGCGACCACCGCCGTTTGATTCTGCATCGGTTCCGTGGCAAACGGGACTGTGAAAAGTCGCGGTTTCGTCGACGCCCGCCAGACCGCCTTGTTTTCGACTTCCCAGCAACTGGGCCGACTGCTATCGGTGGCCGGTATCCCCATGATTTCCGAACACCTCACCTCCTGGCTGGGTTATCCGGTTCAGCCCATCGGTTTTGCCGAGCTTAAGAAAAAACCCGCCGACCTCTCGCGCACCATCTGCCGCCTCTATGTCGACTACGATTCGGAGGGGAGTTTTGATGAACTCTTTTCCCAGTTTATCGCCCTCCCCGGCGCGGAACGGACCCCGGCGATCATTGTGGGCGCATTCACCGGCGACGATCCCAGCATGGAAAGCCGCGAGGCGGTAAATGCACTCGTCAGCGCCAAATCCCGGCTGGCGTCCTTGCGCGGGATTTTTCTCGGTGATATCATCAGTGAGGAAAATGAAATTTCCTGGATCAACCAGTGCGACGTTTCGCCGTTGTTAACCGCCTACCCGCAGCTGGAACATCTGCGAATTCGCGGAGGCACCGGACTGATCCTGGGCCCGGTCGCGCACGACCGACTCCGATCCCTCGTGATCGAAACCGGGGGCCTGCCCTCTTCCGTACTGGTGGATCTTGCGCGCGCCAAACTTCCGGCGCTCGATCACCTTGAACTCTGGCTGGGTGAGGAGAATTACGGCTGGGATGGCACCATCGCCGATCTTCAACCGCTGCTCGAACCCGGCAAATTTCCCGCCCTGCGCTACCTGGGCCTTCGCAACAGCGAAATTCAGGATGAAATTGCCGCTGCCGTCGCCGGTTCACCTCTTACGGACCAGCTTCACGTCCTCGATCTTTCGATGGGCAACCTGAGTGACAACGGCGCGCAGGCGTTGCTCGGCAACCTCGCGTTCCGTAAACTCAAGAAACTGGATTTACATCACCATTATCTCACTCCGGCCCTGGAAAAACGCCTGCGCGAAGTTTTTCCCAATGTCGACGTGTCGGATCGCAAGGAAGCAGACGAAGACGGCGACGATGTCTACCGCCACATCGCTGTTTCCGAATAGCCGGCCCGGCGCGATTGGACGCATTTACCGTCATCGGGGATCCCACCCTTAACCGCGTGCGGCTTTTCGCCGACGCGGTGCACGCCATCGGCGGATCGGTGGAAGTCGTGTCCTATCGCGACATTCTCGAGGGAAAAAGCGATTGGCGGGAGAAAATTGCCGGACGATATGTACGGCTTGAATCC